>JANQMF010000122.1 GCA_028280225.1 Pseudomonadales bacterium
AGGCAGCGGTCTGGTAGGCGCATTTGCCGCCATTGCGGCGGCCAGCGGCCTGACTCTATTCCTGATCCGCCCTTGTTTTGAACAGGCGCGACGTTGGGCGGGGCGAATTACCGGGCCGCCTCTGCTGGTGAATTCCGTCCGCGAAGTGGTCTGGTATCCTCAGGATCTAACCGTAGCTTTAAGTGGCTTGGTGCTGGCCATGGCCACAGCCATCGGCGTGGCGGTTATGGTTGACAGTTTTCGTGCTGATTTTGAACAGTTCCTGAAACACCGGTTGAGTTATGACGTTCTTATCGATGGTCCGCCAAGCCACATGCAAGCTCTGTCTCAAAGCCTGTCAGCGGATGAAACCGTCAACGGCCAGCAGATAGATATTGTACAGCCGTATTATCTTGCCAACACCCGGGTGGCTGGTGTGCCCACCAGATTGACCATCACCAGACTCACCCCCTTTGAGCTGACCAGGTATGGAGTTAAAAATCCCCAGCGGTTTAAAACACATTGGGTCCTGGTCAGCGAGCAATTGGCATCCGGACTCCAAGGGTTCGCACCCACTCCGGTTGATCATCAAGCCCCGCCCACGCAGGCGGACTTTGCGGGTAAATTGCAGTCTGCCTTGGGACCGGTGCAGGTGGGACACGTGTTTCAGGGTTTTGGTGATACCCAGGCACGTATGATTGTTGATGTTGATCACCCTCTGGCCCGTGTGCCCAAGGTCCTGGAAAGCATCAGTTTGACGGTGCGGGGCAACAGCCGGGAGGTGGCCGCGGGTCTGGCCGGGGCTTTTCCCGAACTGGAAGTGACCGAGCAGGAACAGGTCAGAACTTCGGCACTGCGGATTTTCGACCGCACCTTTGCCATTACCAATGTGCTGATCACCATTGCCTTGGTGGTTGCGGGAATTGGGGTCTATGTGGCGACAAGTACACTGCGGTTGAATCAAAGAACGTCCAGTCAATTGTTAGCCAACATGGGTGTTTCCTGGCTGGAAACCCTCGGCATTGATGTGGCAAGGGCAACCACCATCGGCTGTGTGGCCATTGCTCTGGCGGTGCCTCTGGGATTGGGCTTGGGGTGGATACTGTGTGAACAGGTCAACCCCCGGGCATTTGGCTGGACAGTCAATATGCGCCTGAATCCCGGTGCGGTATACGGGCCGGCGTTGTGGGGACTGTTGGCGGCGGTGGTGGCCGGTGTTGTCCGGGTGGGTCAGCGTGAGGAGAGCCTGTATGGGCAAACCGTGCGGTTATAAGCCGCTATGTTACCGGTGGGGTATCACCCCCCTTTGCCTGTTGTGGTTCTGCCTGGCCGGATGTTTCGAAAATACAACGGCAACCTCGGATCATGGGGATATACTCCATGGCCTGCGCCTGGACCAGGTTCTGGGTGATGTCCAAGGGCAGATGAACTTTTTGTCAGCAACGGGTCCGCGGGAGTTTAAGTTTCCGGTGGACCATGGCCCCCATCCGGGTTTTCGCAGCGAATGGTGGTATCTGACCTCTGTGCTCAGCGACGGTCAGGGTCATGAATTTGGGGTTCAATACACCTTATTCCGGCAAGCGCTGAGTCCACAACCTACCGGAGAAGGCCCTTGGCATACCGGTCAGGCTTACCTGGCACACCTGGCGGTCACTGACGTCAGTCAACAGCAGCACCACAGCAGCTCTCGATTTGTCAGGGGTCATCCACAACTGGCCGGGGTGGAGTTATCCGGTGACAGGGATTTCCGCGCATACATCGAAGAATGGGACTTGTCCGGTGAGGTCGGCGTGGACCAGCCGATAGCGCTTAAGCTCCAAGCCGGGGAGCACACGCAATTTAACGTGTTGCTGGAGTTTACGCAGTCCTCCGACATTGTTTTGCAGGGAGACGGCGGCTGGTCGCAGAAGGGCCCGGATGCGGCCAGCTATTATTATTCGGTACCGCGCCTGATGACGACGGGCACCGTGAGTGTCAACGGCCGCGCCAGAAAGGTCAGTGGATTAACCTGGTTAGACCGGGAATGGAGTACCTCGGTGCTGGGTGATCACCTGCTGGGTTGGGATTGGTTTGCCTTGCAGCTCAATGACGGACGGAATCTCATGGTCTTTAACCTGCGCCGGGTGGACGGTGAAAGAGATACCTATAACCACGGCATACAGGTCCCGGCAGCGCCAACATCCGTGCCTCGCCACTTACAGGCGGATGATTACCGTCTGAAGCCGTTGGCGTTTTGGCGGGATAGTCAGGGCAGCCGGTGGCCCGTCCGCTGGCAGCTTGAACTGGTGGATACCGGTGAAATTCTGCTGGTCGAGGCACTTGTGGAGGATCAACTGATGGAGATGGGTATCGTCTATTGGGAGGGTATTGTTGGCGTCACAAGCAAAGGTGAGGATGTGGGCCGTGGGTATATGGAGCTGACGGGATATCGGGCAGGAAGGCATCGTACACAGGAGGAAGAATGACCCGGGTGAACAACAATCTGGAGTGGAAGCTACTTGAATCCAACTATGACCCATCAGCAAATCTGATGCTGTTTAAAAAGCGTATTGACCGGCTGCAAAATCCGCGCAACGACAAGATATTTGACCGGCTGGTGCTGGAGTCCGTGGATTGGGTCAACGTTGTGGCGATGGATACGCAGCATCGCCTGGTCATGATCCGCCAATATCGATTTGGGGTGGGGTATACCACCTTGGAAACGCCGGGGGGCATGGTTGACCCCGGTGAATCCCACGCGGATGCCGCCCAGCGGGAGTTGCTGGAGGAGACCGGTTATCGTTCGCAACAGTGGACGTATCTGGGGGCGGTGGAACCCAATCCGGCGTTCCATAATCACCTGTGCCATCACTGGCTGGCACAAGACGTGACCCTGGACCATAGCCAAAACTTAGGTGACGGTGAAATGATTGCGGTGGAACTCATGGATGAGCAACAAATTAGACAATCTGTCCAATCCGGTGAACTAAAACACGCCCTGGCCTTGTCGGCGCTGTCCCGGGTATTACCCCTGTGGCCCCTTCCCTTTATTCACCCCAGCTAGGTGCTCTTTCAGGTAAAAGTCAACAAAGTCAGACAGCAAAACAGATATGGCGCATAGGTACTTGAAAATTTTGGTGAATTGGCGGGCAAATCAACCCTTTACGCACTGCAAGAAACTTGGTCAAATGTGCACTTGTGTAGAGAGTGGGACGTTATCTGCGCGCACCCCTTTCGCTATGGCGGTCCATGCAGGCCCTCACCCCTCAAGACTGGATGCCAATGTGGGGTTCTTACGGAAGTGGCCGGCACGCGCGGGTAAGGTAAGACTTCGATTATGGTCGACAAAAGCAAACCTGGTAAACCTTCCAACGAGCACAGTCCTCGGGAGTCTTTTGCCAAAATGATGAACCGTCCCTCTGAAGAATTGGGCTGCGCCAGAATTCTGCTGGTTGACGATAAGCAGGAACTGCTCACTTCCTTGTATCACCTGGTCACCCTGTATGGTTACGAAGCTGACCAGGCCCTGGGTGGCGAACAGGCCATGCAGGCGTTGGCGGATAACGTCTATGACGTGGTTTTGCTTGACCTGATTATGCCGGGTATCAGCGGCCACGACATTCTCGACTATGCGGTGCGCGAAAAGCTTAAATGCAAAATCATTGTGGTATCCGGGGACTCCAGCTTCAGCGGCGTTAAACACGCCCTACACTGTGGCGCTTTTGACTTTGTGAAAAAACCCTACGAAGCCGCGGAGCTGATCGCCACCATGGAAACCGCCCTGCGCCAGGTGAAACTGGAACGCCAGGCGTCGGAGATGGAAGAGCAGCTGAAAGAGAGTGAAGAGCTGCACCGTTTTATTGTTAACAGTTCCCCCGACTTGGTCTATATGTTAGACCGCAACGGTTGTTTTACCTTTATCAATGACCGTATCCAGGGCATGCTCGGCTTCAGCCGGGAGGAACTGCTTGGCCGGCACTTTTCTGAGCTGATCGAAGAAGAAGATCTGGAAGCGATGAACAACTTGTTTAACGAGCGGCGCACCGGCGGCCGGGCGGTTAGAAACGTTGAAATTCGCTTGAAGAGCAACTGCCGCGATCACCGCGGCGGTCTTGTCAGGCCTCAATCGGTCTGGTCAGAGCTGACCGCCATGGGTATCTATGCGGACAACAACGAACGCACCCGCGAGAATTTTGTGGGTACCTACGGCACGGCCAGAGACATCAGCCAGCGCAAGCAGGCAGAGGAGATGATCAATTTCCAGGCTTACCACGATCTGTTGACCCACCTGCCCAATCGTGCCCTGTTAAAAGACCGGTTGAGCCTGGCCATTACCCATGCCCGCCGCAACAAACGAAAACTGGCGGCCATGTTTCTGGATCTGGACCGGTTCAAACTGGTTAACGACACCCTGGGGCACAGTATGGGTGACCGGCTGCTCAAAGCGGTGGCCAACCGCCTGCAAAGCTGCTTGCGCAAGGGGGATACCCTTTCGCGATTTGGTGGGGATGAATTTACCTTGCTGCTACCCGAAGTGCGCACCCGGGACGATGTGGTGGTGATTGCGGAAAAAATCCTTGACCGGTTAAGCGAACCCTTTGTCATTGACGGCCACGAACTATTTGTTGGGGCAAGTATTGGTATTTCCATGTACCCGGAAGCGGGTGAGAGTGGCGAAGCGTTAATTCAGAACGCGGACATAGCCATGTATCACGTTAAGGGGCGGGGGAAGAATGGGTACCAGTTTTTCTCCGAGGAAATGAACCATCAGTTCTCCTCCCGTCTCAATTTGGAGCGGGAGCTGCGTAATGGTCTGATTCAGGGTGAGTTCGAAGTTTATTACCAGCCCCAGGTTTCTTTAGAGGATGGCGGCATCACCGGTGTGGAAGCGCTGGTCAGGTGGCGGCATGGCCGCCGGGGCATGGTGGAGCCCCGGGAGTTCTTGCCTTTGGCGGAGGAAACCGGCCTCATCATGCAGATTGACGAATTTGTCCAGCAACAGGCTTTCCATGATGTGGCGGCCTGGCGCCGCGCCGGTCTGGGGGATATTTGCCTCAGCGTGAACCTCACCGCCACCCAGATTGAACAGGACGGCTTTGTGGAACGGTTTGTCAGCGCCCTGCGGGTTGCCGGCCTTGATGCCCGGCACGTTAAACTGGAAATTACCGAAAATACCCTCATGCAGGATATGGAAGTCATTATTCCTAAGTTAAAAGAAATCCGCCGCCTGGGCGCGCGCATTGCCATCGATGACTTTGGTACCGGTTATTCTTCCCTGTCTTACCTGCAACAGTTTCCCATCAATACCCTCAAGATAGACCGCAGTTTTGTTGGGGATATCAGAGCCGAGGATGGTGGTGCCAGTATTGTCGATGCCATTGTGGCCATGGCCCGGGGATTAAAGCTCGACCTGGTGGCTGAGGGGGTGGAGAACCGCACCCAACTTAAATACCTCAGGGATCATGGCTGTGAAGAAGTGCAGGGTTTTATCTTCTCGCCGGCGGTACCGGCGGCGGATCTGGTTGCCCTGTTGAAAGAGAATACCTTCAATCAGTTGTTGGACGGCAAGCCGGTTGCAGCGCTGAGCGCCTGAACAAAGCGGCGGTTACGTTCGTAGCAAAAACCCTTCGTTTTACCGTATAGTGCGCGGTTCGTAAGCTGATGGCAGGTGGGCCGGGGTGCCCGGGCTTAAAACGCACTGGACAATGTAGTCATGAAAGGTTTTACCACACAAATTGTGCACAACGATAGGTTGAGTGATATCGAACACGGTGCCGTGCACAAGCCTATCCATACTTCGGTGGCGTATGGTTACGACAGCACCGAAGAGCTGGCTGCGGTGTTCCAGGGTAAAAAACCCGGTTTTACCTATGGCCGGCAGATCAATCCAACCGTTGAAGCGCTGGAAAATAAGGTATCCCAAATGGAAAACGGTCTGCGCACCGTTTGTTTTGGTACCGGTATGGCGGCTATTGGCACTGCCTTTTTTGCCCTCCTGCGCCGCGGTGATCATGTCGTCTCCAGTGCCTTTCTATTTGGCAATACCAATAGCCTGTTTAACTCCTTTATTGCCCAGGGGGTGGATGTCAGCTTTGTGGATGCCACATCGGTGGAGGCGGTTGAAGCGGCCATAACCGATAAAACCAAACTGATATTTGTCGAAACCATTGCCAACCCCCGCACCCAGGTTTCCGCCTTGGCGGAAATTGGTGAACTGTGTGCAGCCCGGGGCCTGATTTATGTGGTGGACAACACCATGACGTCCCCCTACTTATTCCAGCCGATCAAGGTTAAGGCCAGTTTGGTGGTGAACAGCTTAACCAAGTATATCGGCGGGCATGGCAATGCCCTGGGGGGGGCAATTACCGAGATGGGCAATTTCGACTGGCAACAGTTCCCGAATATTTATGATGACTACAAGGGTGGTGACCCCCGGATGTGGGGAATTACCCAAATCAAAAAGAAAGGGTTACGCGATTTTGGCGCCTCGCTGTCCGGCGAGGCGGCCCATCATATCAGTATTGGCGCGGAAACCCTGGCCCTGCGGCTGGAACGTCAGTGTACCAATGCGCAAAAGATGGCGGAGTTTCTGGCAGGACACGATCAGGTGCAAAAAGTATTTTACCCGGGTCTGGCTGATCACCCTCAGGCGGCACGCAGCGCTGAACTGTTTAAATATGGGGGTGCCCTGTTCAGCTTTGAACTCAACGACCAGGTCGATTTGTGGGCCTATATGGATCGGTTGAATGTGATTATCCGCTCCACCAATCTTGGTGATAATCGCACCTTGGCGATCCCGGTGGCGCACACCATATACTACGAAATGGGTGCTGAGCGCAGGGCCAGCATGGGCATAGCCGACAGTTTAATCCGGGTGAGTGTGGGCATTGAGGACCTTGACGATCTGATCGAAGATTTAAGCCAGGCATTTGGCTGAACAAAGGAGGGGCTGGTTTGGCCAGACTGGAAAATAAGGTGGCGGTGATCACCGGAGGAGCAGGCGGTATTGGCAAGGCTGCCGGTCAACGCTTTGCCGAAGAAGGTGCTGACGTACTGTTGGTAGACTTAGACGAACAGGCCCTGGCCGAGGCGGTGCAGGAACTGGGCAGTAACCGCGTCAGTTATCTGGTTGCCGACGTCACCCAGGCCCGGGATAATGAAAATATGTTTGCCGTGGCGTCTGAACGTTACGGCGGCGTTGATATTTTCCTTGCCAATGCAGGCATAGAAGGTGATGTCGCCTCCATTCTCGAATACGACGAGGGCCGCTTTGATCAGGTCATGGCGGTAAATGTTAAAGGCCCTTTTCTGGGTCTCAAGGCGGCTATTCCTGCCCTCGGTAAGCGGGGGGGTGGCAGCATTATCATTACTTCCAGCGTGGCCGGCATTAAAGGTGCCGCGGGAGTGGCACCCTATGTCACCAGCAAACACGCGGTGATAGGCCTGATGAAATCAGCCGCCAAGGAACTGGCGGAGCAAAATATCCGTGTCAACACGGTGAACCCGTCACCGGTGGAAACACGGATGATGCGCAGTCTGGAAGCAGGGATGAATCCTGAAGGGGCACAGGCGGCAAAAGCCCAGATAGAGGCGGGTATTCCTTTGGGGCGGTATGCCCAGCCCCGGGACATTGCCAACATCATGTTATTTTTGGCAAGTGACGACAGTGAATTTATTACCGGATCCGTTTATCTTGCTGACGGCGGGAATACGGCCTGAATACACCATAACAATATTGCTTGGGGACATTGGACACTATGGAAGCGGTTCTTTCGACAGATTTATCTTTACCTAACAAACGCACCGGTAAGGTGCGGGATCTATACGATGTCACCCTGGCTGACGGTGAGCAGGCCCTACTGATTATTGCCACGGACCGGATCAGTGCCTTTGATGTGGTGATGGCCAATGGACTGCCGGGCAAGGGGGTGGTGCTCACCCAGATATCCAAGTTCTGGTTCGACTATTTCAGCGATACCGTGCCTCATCATCTGTTGAGCACCGATGTGGACGATGTCCCGGGTCTTACCGACGCGCAGAAGGGGGTTCTGAAGGGCCGCATCATGCTGTGTAAAAAAACCGAAGTGGTCCCCATAGAGTGTATTGCCCGGGGCTACATCACGGGTAGCGGCTGGAAAGACTACCAGGCATCCGGGGCGGTCTGCGGCATTCAATTGCCGGTGGGCCTGAAGAACAGTGACCGCCTGGAGCAGCCGCTGTTTACCCCGTCCACCAAGGCGGAAACCGGGCATGATGAAAACATCAGTTTTGCGCAAGGGGCGGAAATTGTCGGCGAGGAGCTGATGGCCTGGTTGGGCGAAACCACCTTACAATTGTATGGCCGGGCCCGGGACTACGCCGCCCAGCGGGGCATTATCCTGGCGGATACCAAGTTTGAATTTGGCCGGGTGGCGGGACAGGACGCACCGTTGTTGATCGACGAAATATTCACCCCGGACAGTTCGCGCTTCTGGCCGGCGGATGATTGGGAGCCGGGCCGGGAGCAACAGAGCTTTGATAAGCAGATTGTGCGCAACTTCCTGGAGACCGTGGTAAATGCTGGGGAATGGGACAAGACGCCCCCGGGGCCTGCGCTGCCCAACGAAATTGTTGACAAGAGCATTGCACGTTATCTCGAGGCGTATGAATTGCTTACCGGACAAAAACTCAGCCTCTAACCGTGTGGATTCCGTGTGGATTGGGCAACCTATAAGGCGCTGTGTAACCAGCCGGATGTATGGTCCCGGTGGATGCTGGAGCAAAGCGAAGAACTGCTGACCCTGCTTGCGGAAAACGAATTGTGTCTGTTGTTACACAATGCACGGTCTGCCCAGCCCTTGCCCATGCCCGAGGATCACCGCCTGCAGGGCCATCAGCCGGTGCAGATGTTCCAACTGCGTTTACCGCAGGCGGTGCGCCGGCAAATATTGGCGGTGATGCAACGGGCCAAGGTGCGTGGCCTGTTTACCGAGGCCACCCGGGAGCGGGGTTTGGGCGGCTTCTGTGAAGCCTGGCAAGAGTTTGTGGACTATCCGGAATAATGGTGGACAAAGTACTGGTGGCCAATCGTAGTGCCATCGCCCGCCGGGTGATTCGCGCCTGTCATGATCTGGGTCTGGCCAGTGTTGCCCTGTATTCCGAAGCTGATGCGGATGCCCCCTACCTGGCGGAAGCCTCCCAGGCGCTACCCCTGCCGGGACATCAAGCGCTGGAGACCTACCTGAATCAAGATCTGATTCTCCGGGCGGCGGAACAAAGCGGTGCTGACAGCATTCATCCGGGGTATGGTTTTTTGTCGGAAAATGCTGAGTTTGCGGCAAGGGTGGTCAAACAGGGATTAACCTTTATTGGTCCCGACCCGAAGTGGCTTGCCGCCATGGGCGACAAAGTGGCGGCACGGAAACTATTTGCCGACCAGGGTTTTCCGGTATTTGCCGGCAGCGACCGCCTGGCGGATGAGGACAGTGCCCGGCAGGAAGCAGAGCGTATCGGCTATCCTGTTATGCTTAAACCTGCCGGTGGCGGCGGTGGCATGGGCATGGAGGTGGTCCATGACCCGGAGCAACTGTCCAACGCCTTGCAGCGGGCGAAAACTATTGCCCAGCGCGCCTTTGGCGATGGGGCTGTCTATCTGGAACGGTGGCTGAGCCATCCCCGCCATATTGAGATTCAGGTGATGGGGGACGGTCAGGGCAGGGCCCTGCATCTATTTGAACGGGAGTGTTCGGTCCAGAGGCGCAATCAAAAGCTTATTGAGGAGAGTCCGGCGCCCAATATATCCAGATCCCAGGTGGTTGAACTTGCTGAAAACGCAGCCCGGGTGTGTACTCAACTGGGTTACAACAATGTCGGCACCTTGGAAACGTTATTTACCCGTCAGTCCGCGGCGCAACCCTCCACCGCGCAAGCGGGTGAATTTGGGTTTTTGGAAATGAATACCCGTATTCAGGTTGAGCATGGCGTGACGGAAATGGTCACCGGAGTAGATCTGGTGCAGCAGCAGATCTTGTTGGCCGGGGGCGCGGGGTTGCCGGTGGAAGTTAAACAACAAGGTTTTGCCATTGAGGCCAGAGTTTACGCTGAGGATGCCCAAACCCTGTTGCCGTCCACCGGCCAACTGCACCGCTTCCACTATCCCCGTCTGTTTGGGGTGCGTGTTGAAACCGGTTACCAGCAAGGACAGATCGTCACGCCTTATTATGATGCCCTGTTGGCCAAGGTTATTGCCTGCGGGGATACGCGAGAAATGGCCATTGGGCGGTTGTTGGTGGCGCTGCAGGCTTTTGAAATTGTTGGGGTCAGTACGAATATTGTGTTGTTGCAAAAGGTGCTTAAAGACCCCTGTTTTCTGGCCGGAGAAGTGGACACAGGAATTATTGCAAGAATGTTGGGAGAATAAGACGTGGCCAGTTATGAGGTTGAGAGTGAAGTCACCGGAAATGTGTGGAAGGTTCTGTTAAAGCCCGGTGCGGCGGTGTCGGAGGGTGATGTCATTATGATTCTGGAGTCGATGAAAATGGAGATCCCGGTGGAGGCACCCCACAATGGAACGCTGGCGGAGGTGCTGGTACAACCTGAAGACCAGGTGGAGGAAGATCAACTGCTGGCCATCATTCAGGCTGCGCAGGCTTAGGCAGACTCGGGCAGCAAAGGCAGACGCAGGGTAAAAGTGGTGCCGCTGCCCTGTCGGCTTTCCTGTCGGCTTTGCACCGCGATGGTGCCGCCGTGACGGTCGACCACGGTTTTAACCAGGCGCAGACCCAGCCCGGCACCCCGGTTTTCAGCCAGTTCCTGCACCCGGGAGCGGAAATAAGGTTCGAATATGTGGTCAATCTCGTCCCGGGGAATGCCATAACCCTGGTCTGCAATCACCAGATATGCCCACTCATCCCGGGTGGTCAGGCTCAGGGTAATCCTTGTGTTGGGGCGGCTGTACTTGATGGCATTGCCTAACAAGTTATCAATGGCTCGTTCCAGCAGTTCCCCATTGGCGGACAGCCAGATACCTTCCCAGTGTTCATCCGTAACGGGATCCAGCAACCCTTCCAGCTTGATCTCGATTTGCTTTTCCCTGGCCTGGAAAAAAGACTGTTCCACGGCATTGTGCACAACCTGGCTGAGCTCCACGTCGTAGCGTTCAAAATCGCCTTGGAGTTGCAGCCTGGACAATTGCAGAAATTGATCCGAGGTAGACAACCCCTTTTGAGTATAGCGGCTGATTTTTTCGAGCAGGTCAGAGTTCTGCTGACTGCCCTTGATCAGGGCCAGGACAGAGTGTAAGGGTGAGCGGATGTCGTGGGACAGAAAAGCCAGGGCTTCCTCCCGCTGCGCCTGGGCTGATCTGATTGCGGTCAAATCCGACAGGGTAAGCACCCAATAAGGCGCGTACGGGCTTGGCGCTTCCATCCGGGGGTGGTTTGTCCAGCGCTGGGTGGACAAAGGCTCTGCGGCAACATACAGGGGCACCCGGTGGACAATCCCCTCAAAGGCGACAGGCTGCTGGTTCAGCACCACTTCCTGCATGATGTCTTGCCAGCTCTTGCCAAGGGGCGGTTGAATCAGTTTGAGCAGCTCCTGCAAAGGGGGGAGATTGTCGATGGTCGCCTGGTCCTTAAGCAAAAGTCTGCCCGCGGCCGCGTTAACAAAACGGATTTCTCCCAATGCGGAAATAATAAGCACCCCGTTGGCCATCCTGCCCAAACCTGCCAGGCCAATGGCGCGGCCTTCTCTAACTTCCCGGGCACGGTCCTGTAAGGTCCGGATTTGTGCAGCCAATATCTCCCCGGGCCGGCCGGGTTCAGCCTGCAGGGGCCGGGTATTTTCCATTGCGTCCGCCAGTAAGGCGGCACCAGCGGGAGGCAGATCAGGACGGGCAACATTGCGGCCGGGTGCCTGGGCATCGGTCAGGTGTGCGGCGGTTATTGGGGTGGATAACATAAAACTCAGTTGGTCTGCCACGGTGCCGGGATCCGGGGTCTTTTGATGCCAGCTCGCCAGAGCCTGCCATTGGCGATTCTCGTCTTCGATACGGTTCAACTCTTCTTCAATAAAAGACCAGGCGATCTCGTGCCGGCGCCAGCTCCACAGAGGATAAATAACCAGCACTGCAATACTTGCACTGACCAGGGGCAGATAGGCATTGAACAGATGCAGGCAAACCAGGGTTGTGCAGACGGGTATGGCGGTCAGCAATACCGTGGCCCCCAGCATTTGTTTGGGCCGCAGCCGGGGTAACAAAAGGCTGCACGCGCTGCTGATGAGGCAGGCAAGGACAATGGGCCACCAGATGGATGGCAGGTAGATCAGGCTGTTGGTGAGCAGGGCGGACAACAGGTTGGCGTTAAATTCCACACCGGACATGGGGCCGGCATCGATGCCGGAGGTGCTGCTGGGGCTGGTTACCCAGTCCCCCACTCCGGTAGCGGTGAGTCCAATCAATACAATCTTGTTTTCTAATGCCTGCCTCACCAGGGCTTGCTGGGCGGGTTGGGGACTCAGCAGCATATCCGCCGGAACTTGTGGATAGGTCCCCGGCGGTCCGGCGAAGGGGATGCGGACGTAGCCGCACTTACTGGCCAGCATGTATCCGCCCGGTTGGGCACCCGGCTTCTGCGGGTTGAGCGTACAGCTGCTTGTCAGGGTTGCCAGTTTGCCGTCAGGCTGGCCCCCAACCCGGTTGGCAATGCGCTGCATC
The DNA here is from genome assembly GCA_028280225.1 of Pseudomonadales bacterium. Taxonomy (GTDB): domain Bacteria; phylum Pseudomonadota; class Gammaproteobacteria; order Pseudomonadales; family Azotimanducaceae; genus UBA4421. The sequence continues at coordinate 12,653 of JANQMF010000122.1, forward strand.
AGGTGCGGCCAGTGTGGCGTGCCGATGCCTTGATACAAATACGTGCCGCGGACAATGGCATCGACCTCCATCTCCACGTGCACATGGCCCAACAAGTCCGCCTGATCGAGCAGGTCGGGAAATGGCAGAACTTCAACATGTTGTTGGTGAGCTCCGGTGCGCTCGATCATCAGCGGTAAGGCAAGAGCGGGTACGGTTTTGGCGGCTGCCACCAGGGGCTTGTCTTCAGCGGTGGTGCCGGCGTAAATGACATCAATGCCGACAAGTTCAGGTTGATGCTGGTTAACCCGGCTGATGAGCCGGGCCTGCAGCGCCCTGGACCAGGGCCAGGGGCCGTGTTTGAACAAGCTTGTGTCATCAATGCTGACAATCACAATGTCCTGGATCCGAGGGGCCTTGTACCAGTTGATATAGGTGTCGTAAACCAGATCGTCCAACGATGCTGTCCATTGGTTGCGGATACTCAAAAAAGTAAATAGCACGCTGAGGACCAGCAGAATGACCGACTCGATGACAAAGCGGCGCCGGGGGTTCAACTAAGACGCCCGCTGATGATGTTTTGCCGGCCGCGGGTTATAGAGCCAGCAGCGGGGTAAGGAAGATAAGCAGCCACCAGGGCCGGCGATAAACAGTAATTTCCTTGTGGGTGGGTTCACTGGCATAACCTGTCTCAAGAGCCGTCAACTCTACCCGATAAGCGCCATGGGCGGGAACCGTAAAAGTTGCGCCGGGACTGTCAACCCGGATGTCGTCAACTGGTGTATGGGTATCCATGGCTACCAGGCGCAGGTGATAGCCGTCTGCTGTGGGGGTGGGTGTCCATGCAACCGTCACCTGCCTGCCCTGGGTCTGGACCTGAAGGTTGGTGGGTGTTACCGGGCGTAAAGAAAACCGTTGGGGAGATGACAGAGCAGACTGTGCCGCCTTAACCTGCCAGGTGTAATCACCTGGGGGTAGGTCTACCTCAGCGTTGTTGGCCTGTGTTTCGATGCGGCTGACCGGGTTATTGTCCGCGTCCGCGATAAATAACTGGAACGTGTCAGCGGCGTGAGGAAAGCGCCAGGCAAAATTGACCGTTCCCGCAACAGTGGTGTTAACGGGCTGCCCTTGAGGGGCCAGGGCTTGCACGGTAACTGCTCGTGTATTATCAAACCCGTTTAACCCGCTTTGCGCCACGCCGCGTAGTGACAGCAGGTACTCGCCCCTGGGCACATCCACGCTGACCTCGTTATTGTGGCTGACCAGGCGGCGCAGAATAATGTCCGGATTGTCCTGTGCCGCCCAGGTGACAATATAGCTTTTTGCACCGGCCAGGGGTTGCCAGCCCAACAGTGCTTCGGGGTGGGTCAGGGGTTGCGGATCGGACCACTCAGGTGCGGCCAGCAGCGCCTCCTTGACCACCCCGGACCGGCTGGCGGTAATGCCAAAACCCTGCTCCAGCAGGGTTGGGTTGTGGTCCCGGGTAAAGTTGACGGCGCCGCTTAACGTTTCTGAATAGGTGACCGCTTGTGCGCCTTCGTCGTTGTGTTCAACGCGAAACTCGGTCCCCCGTACGGCGGCTACCCCTTCAGGCGTTTGGATGCGAAAACGATCCCCCTGATTTTGTGGCTTGACCGCAGCCTTGCCCCGGCCGTAGGCAAAGCGCAGATGGGTATCCACCATCCCGGCGGGTCCAAACTCCGTGAGTTTGTTGAACAGGACATGGCTTTCGGGGGCAATGGACAGGGTGGACTTGTCAGCAAACTCTACCAGGGCGGTTCCCGACGATGTAATTAAGCGATCACCCATATGAATCAGCATACCGTCTTGGGCGCGCTGGCGGGAATTGTTCTGCAGGCCGGTGGTGGCGCGTTGGACAACCACGTCGTCGATCACCGCAACCAGGCGGGCTGAGGCGGGTGCAAAAACCAGCCACCTGACGGGAATGTTGATGCGCTGTCCGGGCCGGATGAGTTTTGGGTCGGCTATGTTGTTGTATTGCGCAATCTCGCTTGCCTTGGCCGCGCTGCCACAGAATTTTCCGGCGATGCTCCAGATGTCGTCCCCGGGCCGCATGCTGTACGCCCAGTCTTCCGCCCAACTGCTGCTGCACAGGATTATGGTCACCACACATATCAGGCCGCGCAGGTTCATATCTCTTCGAGGCGATAACCGTGTTGGTAGATGGTTTTGATGCGAAAACCCCGCTCCGGACTAATAGACAGGCTTTTGCGAATGCGGCTGACATGGACATCCACGGTACGGGTATTTAAGCCGGACACGCCCCAAACGTCCCGCAGCAGCTGTTCCCGGGAAAGCAGGCGCCCGGCATGACGAAACATGTACCAGGCCAGCTCAAAGTCTTTGGCGGTGATGTCGCAAACCTGCCCGTCCAGAACAACACTCTGAGTTTGCGGTTTAAAAATATAGGGCCCAATTTCGAAATCGAGTTCTTCGTTGGCCAGGCGCCGGCCCAGGGCATTTATCCGGGCTAAAAATTCCCCCTTGGATATCTGCTTCACCATGTAGTCATCCGCACCGTTGGCCAGCGCGTGAACAATGTCGGATTCCGCCTCCCGCTGGGTGACAAAGAGTGTGGGCACGTGCCAGTGTATCTTGGTCCGTACATGGTTAAGTACTTCGATGCCCGTGGTATCCGGCAATTCCCAATCGAGGATTAACAGATCAAAGTCACCTTGTTCCCCCCCTTGTTCCAGATCCGCCACCAGATTGCCGCCCCGGTCAAAATGCGTAACCTGATGATCCGCTTCTTCCAGCCATGTGGTCAGCAACTCCGCCTGGGCGGGATCATCCTCTAATAGCCAAATCTTCATACGTACAGCCTATCCCAATTTGTTCGAAAAAGTTCAAGAATTGCGCAGGGTAGGATCCGGTAGCCCGGGCGTATCAATACAAAACTTGCCCACCCAGGGTGCCAGGATAAATACCAGGGATTGGGCCAGAGGGTTGGATAAGCCCGCATGGCCTGCCACATCCGCAACGTCAACCAGGCTGACAAAGTCCTGACAATCCAGGGCGCTTAATACAAAACACAGGTTATGGTCAGAATCACCTCCAAGTTGCTCGGTGATCCGCGCGGCGGCGGTGTTCAGAGCATGGCTATTCAGGCCCAGATTCGCTAAATCCGCGTGCAGCAGGGGGTGTTGTCGGATCAAGGTCATGACGTTCATGGTAGATGCTACGTTAGCGAAAAGTGCCCAGCTTGTGTGTGTACGGTGCCGGCTTTTGCGTCACTTTTACATTTGCCAGACCCCCGGGATTGAGGACGGGGTGGGCCGCCTCACCACAGCGGTTGTGCCCTTGCCGGGAGCCAAATAACAAATTGTGGTAGCATCCGGCGCCTGATAACTCGCGGACAAACCACGGGCGGTTGGCCCTGGGGGCAGGCGCCTTGTCCGCACTAATACCACAATTGCCGGTCACCCGCTTTCTGCGACTATCGCGGTGGTATCCGGGGGTGCGGGTTCCGGCGCTGGTCGTGCTGGCGTTGTGCCGGTGTTTTGCCAAAGGGGGGCAAGTATGAGCAAAGATCTCGTCACCATCGACGTGCAGGAGGGGGTTGCTGACGTGCGCCTGAACCGGGTGGACAAGTACAATGCCATGAGCCGGGATATGTTTGCCGCGGTCATTGCGGCAGGGGAGGAATTAGCCCGGGCTAAGGGTGTCCGGGCTGTTGTGCTTTCGGGTAACGGCCGGGGTTTTTGTGCGGGTCTGGACTTGGGCAGCTTTATCCAGATGGGTGAGGGTCAAGGTGGGGATGGTGGGGGTAGCCTGTTCGCCAAGGGTGAAGGTCCGGAAAACTTTGCCCAGCGGCCCGCCTATATCTGGAAAAAGCTGCCGGTTCCGGTCATTGCCGCCTTGCACGGGGTTGCCTACGGGGCTGGTGCGCAGATTGCCTTGGGGGCAGATATTCGCATAGCGGCACCGGATACCAAGTTGTCCATTATGGAAATCAGGTGGGGCCTTATTCCGGACATGAGTCTCACCCAAACCTTGCGGGATTTGGTCCCGATGGATGTCGCCAAGGAGCTGACCTTCACGGGCAAGGTGCTCAACGGTCATGAGGCCCAGGCGCTTGGCCTGGTCACCCGGGTTGCCGACAATCCCCTTGAGGAGGCGCTGGCCCTGGCTGAGGAAATTTCATCAAAGTCACCGGATGCCATTCGCGCGGGTAAACAGCTCCTGGAAGCCACCTGGCATGCGGATGAACACACCGGCCTTGAGCTTGAGGCGTCCCTGCAAACGTCCTTGATTGGCTCACCCAATCAGATTGAGGCAGTCCAAGCTAATTTTGAAAAACGCGCGCCGGCGTTCAAAGACCCGGAGTAACCCATCATGAGTTGGGAAGCCGAGGTTAAGGAACTGGAGCGCCGCCGCTATTTGGCCCGGCAACAGGGTGGCAAGGAGGGCATTGCCAAGCAACATGCCCGTGGG
>JANQMF010000177.1 GCA_028280225.1 Pseudomonadales bacterium
AGATCTGCTGGGAGAATTACCCGAGCCATCCGTGCAACCGGCCACCCCCCAGGATCTCAGCGTTCTGGACCCGGGCGCCCTGAGCGGGACCTGCGCAACCGGGTTATTTGCCCAGTTCAGTACATCCGGTTATGCCGGCGATATCGTTTTTCTGGGGTTATGGCGGTCTGGCGCGCAAGCGCCGCAATTGTCCATGCGAGTGGTTAAACACGGCGAAACCCCGGGTATCGGCGATTTTATTGATCACCGGCGAAATTCCTGGCTGCCCGACCTGGACGGCTACACCGCCGCCCAAGTAGCCGCGGTGGATGGCGTCAGCGGCGCAACTGTTACCAGCAAGGCCGTGCAGGGGGCGTTTGCAAAAATGTCCACGGTGCTGGAGAAATATTGTGACGGTTGAGCAAACACATTCCGGTATATTCCGTTCAGCAGTGTTAAGCAACAATCCCGCATGGGCGCAGTTGCTGGGATTGTGTCCCCTCTTGGCGGTGAGTAACAATACCGTTAACGCTCTGGGTCTGGCTGCAGCTTCTGCCTTTGTGGTGATTGGCAGTAATTTCACGATTTCGCTGCTGCGCAAGGTAATTCCGGAAACGGCGCGTTTGCCTTGTTTTGTTCTGATCATCGCCACCTTTACCACCGTCACAACCTTGTTGCTGGAAGCTTTTGCCTATACCCTGTACCTGCAGATTGCCCTGTTTGTGCAAATTATCGTTACCAACTGTATGATTCTGGGGCGGGCGGAAAGTTTTGCCAGCCGCCAGCCCCTGGGTAAAGCCTGTACGGATGCCCTGGGTACGGCCCTGGGTTTTGCCATGGCTCTGCTGGCCCTGGGTATGGTCCGGGAAGCCATTGGACACGGCACGCTATTTGCCAACATGCACCAGCTTATTGGGCCAGCAACCGGCCTGGATGCACAAACCTGGGTGATTCACCTGACGTCCCAGGGTGTATTACCCCTGGCGCTTTACCCGCCTGGCGCTTTTTTGGTTGCCGGCTTGTTATTTGCCGGCGCAAAATATCTGCGGGCTGTATTTATGCCCAATCACTTAGCGGAGAAAGATTCCACATGAACGCGGACAAACGCCGGGAGATGTTCCTGCGCCTGCGGGAGAGTAACCCCGCTCCCACCACCGAGCTGACTTATCAGTCCCCTTTTGAGTTATTGATAGCCGTTATTTTGTCTGCACAGGCTACCGACGTGAGTGTAAACAAGGCAACCAAACCCCTGTTTGCCAAAGCAAATACCCCGGCGGCAATTTACAAACTGGGGGAAGAGAAGCTCAAGTCTTATATCAAGACCATTGGACTCTTTAATACCAAGGCCGCCAACGTCATCAAAACCTGTAAGCTGCTGATTGACGAACACAACGGCCAGGTGCCGGAAGATCGGGCAGCTTTGGAAAAGTTGCCCGGAGTGGGCCGCAAGACCGCAAATGTGATTCTAAATACCGCCTTTGGTCACCCCACCATTGCCGTGGACACCCACATCTATCGCGTATCGAACCGCACCCGGCTGGCGCCGGGGAAAAACGTTAAACAGGTTGAGGAGAAACTGCTGAAGGTGGTTCCTGAGGAGTTCAAAATGGATGCCCACCACTGGCTGATTTTACATGGCCGCTACATTTGCGTGGCGCGCAAGCCCCGGTGTGGTGCCTGCGCCATAGAAGACTTATGCGAATTTAAGGACAAAACGGATATCGGCTAAATGTCGATTAACTGCACCTGCGGGATAGCCGCGCCCAAGAATGTGCTGCCGACCTGGATAAAGCGGTCAGCCCCATCGGTAGCAAAGTACTCTGTAGGTCCGCCGTACTCTTTTGACCCGCCGTCAGCCCGGTTGAGCAAATCCCTTGCGGTTAGAGCTGCCTTGACCGCCTTTGCTGTAGTCTGGGCTGAGTCCACCACGTTAACGCCGCTGGGCAGGATAGTGTTTAGATTCTCTGCAAAAACCGGAAAATGGGTGCACCCGAGTAAAATCGTTTTTGGACCCCTGGACAAAAACCCACGCAGGCTATCTTTAAGCACCGCTTCGGTCAGCGTCCAGCTCTGCCGCCCCTGTTCGGCCAAGGTCACCCACAGCGGGCAGCTGCGGCCATAAATGGGCACCCGGCTGCCTTTGAGCAGCCCAGCCAGAGCCTGTTGATAAGCCCCGCCACGAATTGTGGTTTCCGTGGCCAGGACCAGAATACCGCTGTCATCCGCCACCTGAGCCGCCGCCTGGGCACCCGGTTCCACCACGCCAAATATCGGGAGGTTGGCAAATGCCGCCTGCAAACTCGGCAGCGCCATCCCCGAGGCTGTATTGCAGGCTACTACCAGCGCCTTAACGCCGCGCTGCACCAACAACCCGGCGGCTTGCAGGGCATAACGCTCCACGGTCGTTTTGGATTTGGTACCGTAAGGTAAACGGGCCGTATCCCCCAGGTAAACAAATTTCTCCTGGGGCAGCACTTGCGTTAATGCCGACAACACGGTTAACCCGCCCATCCCGGAATCAAAGACCCCAATGGCAGATTCTTGTTTTGCGTTCAGCGAGGACACTCCACTAAAAAGGGGCTAATACTGATGAACCCACCTCCAGATAACAAGTACCAACCGCTAACGCTGGGGTCAGACCCCAACGTTTGCGAATTCTTCGTATGCGTAGATAACTGCTTACGTTGGGGTCTGACCCCAGCGTTAGCGGTTAGGTGCGTTTTAGCCAGCCGAGCAGGTTTTTTTTGGGTTTCAGGGCTGAGTGGGGTGCGGGGTTCGAAGGTGAATCGGTCGCGTAGATGGGTGGTTCCGGATCGGGTTCCACCTGAGGTCCCGGGGGAGGATTCTGTTTGGTTCTCAACTCACGAATTTTCTTTTCAATCAGCAGGTCTTCTTTGCGTTTTTGTTTAAATGCCTGTTCCAGGTCCACTCCACATCGCGCACAGTGTCCGGAATCCAGTTGCATGTGGCCGCAACGGGGGCACTCCACGTGCGCGGCCGTTAAATCCCGCAAGGTTTTGTCTGCTGAAGACACGTCGTGATGCTTGTCCACATCAAACAGGGCGTGATCAGGTTTTGGGGTCAGGTCCTTGACCCGGCACACGGCACCCAGCTGAGCCAGCTTGGTTTGCCAGGCCAGCGCTTCGTGTTGATCCAGCTGACTGCGAATAACAACGGTGCGGCCGCTGAACAATTGCTTAGCCTTACGCTCGTCCAGGCCCAGCTCCCGCGCAAGATTGTCCCGCACATGGTCGCGGTCAGCTTCTTCCGCCACTTCTCCGTTAAACAAGACCTGAAAATTCGCCATCTGCCACTCTTTGACAATAACTCACAACACCTGTCAGACATCGGCCATGGCAGGTGCCTCATTTGTGGCTCAGGCAATTTTAGGAATAATCTCGACCTATTTTGGCACCGAGCCGAAGGCGCAGGGCATTTAGCTTAATAAAGCCGCCCGCATCTCTTTGGTCATATGCCCCTTGATCGTCCTCAAACGTGACAACATCCGCGTCATACAGACTGTCACTGGGAGAACTACGTCCCACAACGGCCACAGAACCCTTATAGAGCTTTAGCGTAACGGTTCCATTAACCGGTTTCTGTGACTCATCTATCAAAGCCTGTAAGACTTTCCTCTCAGGTGCCCACCAATACCCGTTGTAAATCAGCTTGGCATAGCGGGGCATCATTTCGTCTTTGAGGTGACCCACTTCACGATCCAGGGTAATAGACTCCATGGCCCGGTGTCCTTTCAACAGGATCGTACCCCCTGGTGTTTCATAACAGCCCCGGGACTTCATACCGACAAAACGGTTTTCCACAATATCGCTGCGGCCCACCCCGTGTTTACCTCCCAGCACATTGAGCGCCCGCAACATGGCCGCCGGGCTCAGGCTCTGGCCATTCAGGCTCACGGGATCACCCTGGACATACTCCAGTTCAATCAGCTCCGCTTCGTCCGGTGCCTCTTCCGGGGACACCGTCCACCGCCACATGCTTTCATCCGCCGGGGCCGCCGGATCTTCCAGGCCACCACCCTCATAAGAGATGTGTAACAGGTTGGCATCCATGGAATAGGGCGACTTGTTCTTGCGGCGGAAATCCACGGGTATCTGGTGCTTTTCGCAAAAGTCCATCAAGGCTTCCCGGGAATTCAAATCCCACTCCCGCCAGGGCGCAATCACCCGGATATCCGGATCGAGGGCATACGCGCCCAGCTCGAAGCGAACCTGGTCATTACCCTTGCCGGTTGCGCCATGGGACATCGCCTGGGCCCCGGTCTCCTGCGCAATTTCCACCAGGCGTTTGGTAATGAGGGGCCGGGCAATACTGGTGCCCAGCAGATACTCCCCCTCATACAGGGTATTGGCGCGAAACATGGGATAAACATAGTTGGCCACAAAGTCCTCGGTGAGGTCTTCGATAAAAATTTCCTTGACTCCCATGGCCTTGGCTTTGTCCCGGGCCGGTTCAACCTCCTCACCTTGACCAATGTCCGCGGTAAAGGTCACCACCTCGGCGTTGTATGTCTCCTGCAGCCAGCGGCATATCACCGAAGTGTCCAGGCCACCGGAATAGGCCAGCACAATTTTTGTTTTTTCTGCCATGTTTTGCGTCCCTGACGATCTGGGGGAGCGCCATGTTATGCCACCGGCAAAAAGTTGCAATCTTTGTTTAACCCGCGTGGACTTCGGCTTAGCTGCTTTAGCGGGTCTGGTGGCCGGCCAGCAGGGCTTCTTCTTCCCGCTCCAGACGTACCGTGGTGCGCCTGTTTTGTGCCTTGCCTTCGGGGGTATCGTTTTTTGCTACAGGGTACGCCGCCCCGTGGTAACGCAGCACCATCTCTATACCCTTAAGCCTGTCCTTACCCTCACCTAAACCCTGGCGAATATGGGCCGCCACGGCTTCCGCCCGGCGCTTGGACAATACATAGTTGCGCTGTTGATCACCGCTGCCATCGGTATGGCCATCGATATAAATTTTCTTAATGGTCGGATCCTGGCGCACGAAGCTGATCACCGGTGCCAGGGCCGCCTTGGCCTCAGCGGACAACACATACTCATCCACCGGGTATGCAATACGCGTTCTGGCCATTTCCTGCCAGGCCACCCTGACCGGAGTGCGGGCACACCTTAAAAATCCTTCAATCACCCCACCTATGCCCGTGGCGCTGATTTCAATGGCTACCCGGGCCTGATCGCGATGTGCCGCCGGTGCTGACAGCCGCAGGTTGAAACCCTGGCGCAAGGCCCACAACAGGTCACCAGCCTGTTGACCCCGGACAATGGCGCCACCACCCTGAATGTGCATTGCCTCACCCAGGAACGCCTCACCCAGCAGCGCCTCGCCCAGCCCTGTCTCAGCAACGGCCCGGGGGTGTTGATTGGGCAACCAGTCCGGCGGAAACCGGGTAATACGCACGGCACCCGGCGCAAACAGATCTTTGTTGGCCTGCAACTCAAAATTCACCCGGCTGTGTGAACTGGCCACAAAGCGTGCCTCGCCATATTCCGCCAGCGGTAAGCTAAGCTGGCAATAGCCGCCGCTGTTGTCCAACCGCCAGCGGCTATCCCAGGATGTTTGAAAAAGCAGTTCCGCCTGGGCATGAACCAGGGGCGGCAACACCAGGCCCAATAGCGGCAGCGCAAAGCACAGTCCCACCCACCCAGGCTTGCACCGGGTTGGGGCCACAGAGTGTCGAAATAGTCGGTTCACAGTATGAACATCGGCAGCACGGGCCCGTCCTTGAGCAAAAAATAACCAACTTCCGGCGCAATGCTCTCTTTAGCCCAAAATTTAATATATGGTGGGCTTATGGAAATAGCAGAACGCTTTCGCGGATATTTGCCGGTGGTGGTGGACTTGGAAACCGGAGGGTTTAACAGCACAACCAATCCTCTGCTGGAACTGGCATGTGCATTTGTGACCCTGCGTGAGGACAAGGTGATCACCCGCAGTCATCATGCCTGGACCATTGCCCCCTTTGACGGATCAGAGGTAGACCCCGCCAGTTTAAAGGTCACCGGGATTGACCTTAATGACCCAAACCGGCGCGGCCTGGACGAGGTAGAGGCGGTGACCGATTTTTTTAAACTGGTGCGCCAACAAATGAAGCAACACAGTTGCAGCCGCGCCATCATGGTGGCTCACAACGCGGCCTTTGACCATGGCTTTTTGAGTGCGGTGTGTGAGCGCTGCAACATCAACCGCTCACCCTTTCACCCCTTCAGCACCATCGACACCGCCTCCCTGGCTGCGGTAGCTTACGGGCACACTGTCTTAAGCGAAGCCTGCAAACGCGCGGGCATTGAATTTAACGCTGAACAAGCCCACAGCGCAGCCTACGACACCGCGTGTACCGCAGCCTTGTTTTGTCAAATTGTTAACGACTGGCCGTATAAGGTGTTCAGCGACGACGAGTCCCCCAACCTGCAAAAGCCTTAACTACTTGGAGAAGGCGATTATGTTGCACAACATCAGGGCAGCGGGTGTCTTCCACAATGAACCTCGATAATCTGTTTGGCCAGGTATCCCGGCTGCTGGGAATTGACCTTACCCAGGATAGCATCAACGATGTACGTGACCTGCTTAATCTGGTGGCTGCGTTCGGCAACCAGGACATGCCCAACGATATTGTTGTACACCAGGACGTGCCGTACCGGAGTATTGAAGGCAAAAACCTTAACCTGGACGTATTTGTCCCACAGGGGGTGGGACCCCATCCGGTGCTGGTCTACTTTCATGGCGGTGCCTGGATATGGGGATCCCCCAAAACTCACCGGCTGCTCACTGCCCGTCTGGCCCAACAGGGCTTTTTGACCCTCAGTGTCGATTATCGGCTGGCCCCAGAGGCCCCTTTCCCCGCCGGGTTTAACGACTGTGTCCACGCGGTGCACTTTGCCGGGGCCAATGCTGATCAGTGGCATGGCGATACTACACAACTGGTCCTGGCCGGAGACTCCGCCGGTGCCAACCTGGCTGCAGCCGTGGCCATCGAATTAGCCCGGACGGCAGCCGGGCCGGACATCAATGCCGTGGGTCTGTTGTACGGGGTCTTTGATTTTGCCGGATTCGAAGAGGTGGGCCTTACCAGGTTGCTGCGCGAGGCTTATATCGGCGAATCGATCAGCCTGAATCAAGACCCCAGGGTCAGCCCCATGGTTAAAGCCCAGCTACTGCCGCCGGCGCACATTGCCGTGGGTGATGATGATCCCCTTGTCGAAGACGCCCAAGCCCTGCACAACAAACTAAACCGCCACCATGTTGTTAACGAGCTGAAGGTCTACCCGGATATGCCCCACGCCTTTGCCCAAATGGAATTTTTGGACCCCGCCCGGCCCGCCATTGAGGCCATGTGTGGATTTTTACGCAAACACTGCGGCTAACTTCCGGGGACGGATAACCAGCCCGGCCGCTGAGGTGAGCTATTCTGCTTCCGCGTGTTTTGCCGAGGTTTCTTCCAGGAGGGTTTGCAGTTCTCCGGCTTCAAACATTTCGGTGATAATGTCGCACCCGCCGACCAGTTCACCTTCGACCCAGAGCTGGGGAAACGTGGGCCAGTTGGCATAACCCGGCAACGTTGCCCGGATATCCGGATTGCTCAAAATATCCACGTAGGCAAACCGCTGCCCACACGCCACCATACATTGCACCGTTTGGGCGGAGAACCCGCACTGGGGTGCCTGGGGTGAACCTTTCATGTACAAGATAATCGGATTTTCTTCAATCTGCTGTTTGATTGTGCTGATAACTTCTTCCGACATAGCGCTGTCTCTTACAATATACCTTGCTATTGTAGCGATTTTTGCGCCGAATGCTTATACCTTTCAGCGATGAACTCATTCATCGTCGCCGCCCCATGAAGAGGATCCGCTTTGAATTTTGACTTTGATACCGTAATCGACCGCCGTGGGAGCAGCAGCACCAAGTGGAAAAAATTTGGTCCGGGTGTCCTGCCCTTTTGGGTGGCGGATATGGATTTTGCGGCACCGGACTTTATCCTCGACGCGCTGAATCAGCGCCTGGAGCACCCCATATTGGGTTATACCGACCGCCCGGAGTCTTTATCCGAAGCCTTTCTGGCCTGGCTCGACCATCACTTCGGCTGGCAGATACCCATGCAGTGGGTGGTGTGGATACCCGGGGTGGTGCCGGGGTTAAATCTGGCCGCCCAGACCCTGTCCGCCGGGGAACATATCCTGATCCCCACCCCGGTTTATCATCCCTTTTTGGATTTGGCCCAACACGCCAACCTGCAGGAAACCCGCATTGATATGCAACCCGGTGCCCACACCCCGGGATGGGAAATAGACCCTAACCAGTTGCAGGCCGCAGTGCGGGACAACAGCCGGATGCTGCTATTCTGCAACCCGCAGAATCCCACCGGGCGCTGTTACAGCCACACTGAATTGGCCCACCTGGCCAACTTTGCCGCAGACCACAACCTGACGTTGGTCAGCGATGAAATCCACGCGAACTTTGTTCTTGATCCGCAACACCGGCACATCCCTTTGGCCCAGGCTTTTCCGGACATTGCCCATCAAACCATCAGTCTGTTTGCCGCGACAAAAATCTACAACATCCCCGGGGTGAGCTGTGCCGCCGCGGTAATTCCC
>JANQMF010000196.1 GCA_028280225.1 Pseudomonadales bacterium
AACACCTGTCCCACGGGCATCACCACCCACAACAAGGACCTGCAACGTGGCCTGGACGTCACCGACAAGTCCGAGCGGGTTTATAACTACGCGGCCACCATGCGCAAAGAAGTGGGGATCATTGCCCATTCTTGTGGAGTCCCGGAGTCCAGGCGCCTGCAGAGATTTCATTGCCGGGTGGTACAGGACGATGGATCTTCCAAACCATTGAATGAGCTTTACCCCGAGCCCTGAGGCGGAGCAAATGGACGGCGATCAGGCTAAAGATTACTTTCTGTCATTACCCGGTGCCTGGTTCGACTTTCCATTTGGGCCGGATGTTTACGTTTTTAAGATCAAGAAAAAGATGTTCGGCACCTTGGGTTGGGAGGATGACCTGGCCCGCATCAACCTGAAGTGTGACCCCGACCAGGCGGTTATGCTGCGGGATATTTTCCCCGGGGTGCTGCCGGGTTATCACATGAACAAAACCCATTGGAATACGGTTTTGCTGGACGGGTCGATTCCGGTTGGGGAACTGGAACGGATGATTGATCTGTCTTATACGCTGGTGGTGGAGAAGCTGAAACGTGACGAACGCCTGTGCTTGGAGGTTGAGTTTGGCCCGGCGGCCATCTACAGAAGATAACCGGACGGGACAATGTCCAAAATTTGGCGCTTAATACGTCATTAACAGACAAGCTGTGAGGGGGGTGGAATGACTATACCAATGTGGTGTTTAGTGGGTGGGGTAGTATTACCCTACATTTGGGCGGGTGCTTCAGTGCCGTTTCGTAATGCGCAACTGGGCGGTCTGGATTTGGCCCAGCCGCGCTTGCAGGCCGCCTCCTTGGTGGAAGGTGGGGCCGGCGCCTGGGGTGCCCAGATGAATCAGTGGGAAGCGTTAACCGTATTTATGGCGGCCAATGTGGTGGCCTATGTTCAAGGTCTGGATCCCACCGGGTACTGGGCAACGGCCAGTGTCATCTGGCTGGTAGCAAGAGTAGGGCATGGCATCTGCTACATTGTCGGCCAGGCACCGTTGCGTGTGGTTGCCTTTCTGGTCAGCTTAGCCATGTCGGTGTGGATAGTTGTAGCCGCCGCGCTTAACTGAAATACATATTTTTTAAACTAACCTTCTACGCGATCAAATACCCGATTATAGGTGCGTGCTTTGTCGTTGCTGGGGTTAATTTTCACTGATACTAACAGACGCCCGTCTTCGCGGATCGACCAGGTTTTGGTGACCCTGCGTTCGGTGGTTTTGTACTTCTGCTGAATGCGCTTTTTGTTGATGGAGGTGGTGCGGCCGCGATAGTCACCCTTGACCAGGGTTTCTTTTTTCGCCTGGTCGTAGTCCAGGCGGATCTTTTTTCCTGCCGAGGCAATTTCCATGGTGGTACAGCGCAGAACGTCCGGGTCCGAGGCGGCCAGGGTCGACATGGGTGGTTGTTTGATGCGCTGCGGCAGCGGCAGGCCAAGGCCAACATCGATGGTGGGTTTAATCCGGCTGCCGTTACCCTGCACGCCGCTGCCGTCTTTGTACTTGATGGCCACCTTGTCGGTTTCTTCGTGATTGATGCGCCATTTACCGTCAAAAGGACTCTCAGCCCAAACAGCGCTCATGCTTAACAGGGTGAGGGATAGCACTACAAAGCGGGTGTATCCCATTGTCGGACAGTTGGAAGCGTGGTGCATAGTGTTTTCGAGCCTCCCGGTTGGAATAAGTTCCAGGTTATAGTCGCTTGGAATGCTACGCATTTCGGACAGAGAGTTCGAGCAAATGGGCGGGTGCAGCTATTGCATCCTCGGCACGGCTTCTCTCAAATGAACTCCAAATGAACGTTGTAGCAATATACAGCTGACAATTTGATGAACAAAGGTGAGCAAGTTGATAACCCGTGAGCAATTGGTAGAGACGCTGGAGCTTTGGCGCCGGGACCAGAAAGACGAACTGACGTTGTGGCAGTGGGCAGAAGAAGCCAAACAGCAAATCCGCCGGCAACATCAACAGGAACAAGGGCAGGTTGACGAGTTGGTGCGTGACATTGTGGACCTGTTGGCGGCCTTGCCTTATGAGATGGTGCTGAAGGATGACGTTGCGGTTTTTCTGGATGCCTTGGCAAATCCTGCGGAAGAAACAGACCTGTCGATCAATCTGTTGTGGAATCATATGGACGGTGTGGATGTGGACAGCCGCCGGGAAAGCTTGTCGAACCACCCGTTTTACGGGCAGTTCTATGATCTGGACTAAAATCCCCTTGCCGCCCCTGTTAACATGTTGGTTTGCATATGGACACACCGCCGCCTTAAACCACCGGTGGATATAACCTTTGACGACTAAACTCGACGAGTTGATTCGCCTGCTGGATTTGGAGCAGGTGGAAGAAAATTTATTTCGCGCCTTTCACCCGCAGGGCGAATCCGGTGAACCGGGTGGCCGCCTGTTTGGCGGACAAATTATGGCCCAGGCGTTAATGGCGGCAGCCCGCACGGTGCCTGCTGAGCGCAGGGCCCATTCCCTGCACGGCTATTTTCTGCGCCAGGGGAATCCTGCCATCGCCGCGGTGATCAAGGTTGAACGGCTGCGCGACGGCGGCACGTTTTCCAACCGGCGCGTATTAGTGGTTCAGGACGGAGAACCCATTTTTAATATGGACGCATCGTTCCAGCGCCCCGAGTCCGGGCGCCGGCATCAAATGGATAACCCGCGACCCGACCTGTCACCCCCGCAGGCGGACAATATTCCAGACTATCTCTACGCATCCGCCTTTATATCCTGGCACCACGAATTTCGCCGCCTGCAACAGCAAAGCCCCCAGCCACCAGAGCAGTTTGTTTGGTTTAAGGCGAACGGCGCGGTGCCGGATGACCCGTTACTTAACGCCTGTCTGCTGGTGTATGAGTCAGATAATACCTTGATGGGCACATCACGCCTGCCCCACCGGGGCAGTTTCCAGCGCGAGCAGATGCAGGCGGCAAGTCTGGACCATGCCATGTGGTTTCATCACCCGGCTGATGTGTCCGATTGGTTGTTATATGCTCTGGATTCACCCAGTACCTCGGCCGGCCGGGGCTTAAGCCGTGGCAGCATATATGATTTGTCGGGACGCCTGGTGGCGTCCACGGTCCAGGAAAGTCTGATTCGGCTGCACTAACTGAGTGAGTTCCTATCAGGATATGGGCTATAGGGTTTCCACCAGGTTGCGCAACTTTTCACACTGACTCAGCCGTTCGTCCTGTGTCTGTCCGGCAAATCGAACATTCAAGGACGTGACACCGGATTCGCGCAGGGCGTACAGCCGGTCTTTGACAAAACCTTCATCGCCGATCAGCGCGGTTTTGGCCAGGTATTCATCCGGGATGGCCGCTTCCGCTGCCTTTTTGTCGCCGGCCAGGTACAAGTCCTGAATTTGTTTTGCCTCGTCCGGGTAACCACTCTTGGCAAAAATATCGTTATAGAAGTTTTTCGAACGTGCGCCCATGCCGCCGATATAAAGTGCAGCCCCGGGTCGGGCGAGATTGCGCATCTCCTCAAAACCTTCTCCAATGGCGACGGTGCCGCCGGCAAATACTTCCAATGGCTTACGGCTGGGGTCTCGTTTTGCAGCCCCGGTTTGCAGGCTTTTACCCCAAACATCCTGAGCTGCCTCAGCGGTATAAAAGGCCGGTAACCAGGCGTCCGCCAGCTCAGCGGTGGCGGTTACGCTGGCGGGACCCAACGAAGCCACGGCAATGGGAATTTCGTCCCGTACCGGATGGTTGATGATCTTCAGCGGCTTGCCCAGGCCGGTGCCTTGATCCTGGGGCAGAGGAATCTGGTAGTGATTGCCAAGATGCTGCACCTTTTCCCGCCGCCAGACCATGCGGCAAATCTCGATGATCTCCCGAATTCGCGCCACCGGGGTCTGGTAGGGGATACCGTGAAAACCCTCAATCACTTGCGGACCACTGGCACCCAGGCCCAACATGCAGCGGCCATCGGACAAGTAGTCTATACCGGCGGCGGTCATGGCCAGCAGGGAGGGCGTGCGGGTATAGATGGGCAAAATACCCGAGGCAATGGTGACCTTTCTGGTGTTTGCGGCAATGTAGCCCATGGCACTGGGGGCATCAAAAGAATAAGCCTCGGGCACCCACACCACATCGAGCCCGGCATTTTCTAATTCGGCAACCTCGGCCACCGCCTGTTTGAACCCTCCGGCATAGCTGAGCAAGGTGGAAATACGCATGGTTTGTTCCTGTAAATTGGTTGTTGTGGTTATTCGGCACAGGTATTGAGTAACTTGCGGTTGCCAGATTACCGGGACTTAGGCAGTCTCAGCAACTACACCCGGTAATTGCATCACAAGTGGCAAGGCTTGTGCCAAAGGAAAGATATGTTTCATCATCTGTATCGGTGCACCCGGTCTGTCCGGTTTCGCTTGTGCGCCGCCGGCCTGTTGGTACTGTCCTCCACCCAATTGGCGGCGCAACTGTCTGCCGCACAACTTGATGAGTACGCTGAACAAGGTGTGCAGCGCTTGTCTGAATATTTGCAGATCGACACCATCAACCCGCCGGGTAACGAAAGTCGCGGGGTTGCCTTTCTGGGCAAAATTCTGGATGAGGCCGGAGTGGCTTATGAGACCGGGGAGTCTGCTCCGGGGCGGGGTAATCTGTGGGCCAGACTGCCGGGTACGGGTGCCAAAAAGCCGGGCCTGGTACTGTTGCATCACATTGACGTGGTCCCCGCCAACCGGGCCTATTGGAGTTTTGAACCGTTATCCGGGGAAGTAAAAGACGGCTTGATATATGGCCGCGGAGCCATCGATACCAAGGGTTTGGGGATTACCCAATTACAAGCTTTTCTGGCCTTGCACGCCAGCGGCCAGCCGCTGAATCGCGATGTGTGGCTGGTGGCCACCGCGGATGAAGAAGCTGGTGGTTTTTTTGGTGCCGGATGGCTGATCAAAAACCACCCGGAAATTTTTGCTGATGTGGGTTTTGTCCTCAACGAAGGGGGCTCGGCCCGCCTGTTCGGCGAAACCACGGTGACCATGGTTGAGGTGACCCAAAAGGTTCCCCTGTGGCTGCGGTTATCCGCCCGCGGCCGGCCGGGACACGGCTCCGCACCCCAGGTGGAAACCTCGGTAACCCGGCTGGTGCGGGCCCTGCAGCGGATCAGCGAAACCGAATTCCCCGTGCGGGTGCTGGAGCCGGTGGCCAACATGCTGGAAGGTATTGCGCCGTTTCAGGATAAAGGTGATCAAGCCATGTTTGCGGCCATTGGGCATACGCGCCCCAGCGGAGAACAATTGTTAGATTTGCAACTTAGAAATCCCGGGGTTCATGCCCTGCTGCGCAACACCTGCTCCATTACCCGTTTACAAGGCAGCGCAAAAATAAATGTGGTCCCGGCGGAGGTGCATGCGGAGCTGGATTGCCGTTTGCTGCCGGACCAGGACCCGGAAGTTTTTTTGCAGGATTTGAAGACCATCATCAACGACGGCAACATTTCCATTGAAAAAATTATGGGTTTTACGCCCGCAGTGAGCACCACGGCAACACCGTTGTTCAAGGCCATCGAAAAAGTCTCAGAGGAAATGTTAGATGCTCAGGTGGTGCCCACGGTTGCGGGCGGGTTTACCGATAGCCACTTTTTTCGGGACTTGGGTATTACCAGCTATGGTTATTCACCCTTTGCTTTTGCCACGGGTGAGTTTGCCGGTGTACACGGCAACGATGAGCGGGTGTCCGTGGAAAATGTCGTCCGAGGCACCCGAATTTATTATCAGTTGTTGCAGACATTTGCGGTTGGCCGCTGAGCTGATGTCCCGGGCAATCTATTACTTTTCCACCGGCAGCCGTTATTCCTACCTGTCGATGTCGCAAATTCCCGGAATTGAAAAACGTTACGGCATTCAATTTACCTGGGTGCCGGTGAACGGCAAGCGTATTCGCGCCTTGCGTGGCGCGGATCCCTTTCAGGGCCCACCTCAATCGGGACAATACGACTGGGATTACCGGGAGCGTGACGCCAAAGCCTGGGCGGAGCACTACCACATCGAGTTTAACGAACCCCGGGATGTGGAGTTTGACGTGGAGCTGCTGTTGCGGGCGGTGATTGCCGCCGGCCGGCAGCAGGATATGCGGCCCTTTGCCTGGGCCCTGGCACAGGCGGTTTTTGCCCACCAGCGCTGGCCTCTGGATCAGGCGGTGATCCAAAGTGTGGCCCAGGGGTGTGATTTGGACGTTCCCCGTCTATTGGAAGAATGTGCTTCCGGGGAGGTTCAGGACGAGCTGGAACGAAACTGCGCAACAGCGGTGGCCCAAGGTGTATTCGGCACCCCCACGGTGTTGCTGGATGATCAATTATTCTGGGGTAACGATCGCCTGGTCTTGTTGCGTTCAGCATTGCAAACCCGCCAGGCGGGTGACCGGGTGATTCAGGCCACCGGCCTGGATCATGTGGTGCTACGTTCCAATCAGCCGGAGGCCCTGGTGCGGTTTTATCAGGACTTACTGGGTGTAGAAGTGGAACGCCAGGTTGAAGACTTCTTATGGCAATTACGGGTCGGGGATAGTTTGCTGGATATTTTACGCATCAAACAAACCACAAGTGGTGCAAATATGGACCACTTTTGTTTGCGGGTAGCCCACTATAACGAAGCGGACTTATTGGCCCACCTGGCCGGGTTTAATGTCGAAGCGCGAGTGGCGGGGAATATATACGGCGCCCAGGGTTTTGGTCCGTCGATTTATTTTATCGACCCCCAAGGCAACCAGGTGGAACTTAAGCAGCTAAAGTAGACCCGGATTGGGGAATTCGGTTAGGACCCATGGTGGCGCCAATAGGTCATCCCCCGATCCAACATGGACAGGGTGGTGCTTATGACCAGCAACCAGGCAAATACCATCAGAGGCTGTAGCAGCCAATACCAGCCCAATACCTGCAAACCCACCCCCACCCCAACCATCACATAGTAGGCCACCCCGTTGATGCGCCCCAGGGTACTGGTGCGCAAGGTGTGTCCCGCCAGGGCTTTGGAGTCGGCCAGGTATTGGACAAAGGCCGCCGGGATAAGCCACACGATGTAAATATTCACCATATCCGCCTGGGCCAGGGCCCAGGCACCGGCGGTGACAAACAGAGCATCTGTGCCGTGATCCAGCACCCCGCCAATGTTGGATACCTGGCGGAACCGCCTGGCCAGCTTGCCGTCGTAAACGTCCGATACCACGGCGAGGACAAAGCAGGCTGCGGCAAGCAGCCAGCGTTGTTGGGTAATGCACCAGACGAAGGGTGCAATCAGAAAAGTCCGGCTAAGGGTAAGGAGGTTGGCCCAGGTAAACCAGGGGGGCTGCATCAGGTGCTGGGTTGGGCAAGTTCTGTGGCGCGTGGAGTTAAGCGATAGAGGATACCGCCGTCTTCGATAAAGTTGCCGTCGGGTTCTATTTCGTACTTGGTCACATAGCGGGCCATAACACGATCAATTTCATCCATATTGGTCACAATCTCGGCAAAGGCGGCATAAAGCTTGTGCTCGATACTCAGCACCACGGCGTTGTTGCGCTGGATGTGCTCAACCCAACTGCTGTCAGAGCTGCCCGCAGCTACATAAAATTTGCCATTGTGTTCAACACCCCACACCGTTACGGAGTAGGGATCGTCGGGGTTGGTTTCCAGCAATACGTTCTCGATGGCTTCGGTAAACAGCCAGTCGGCGGGCCAGGGTGTTACTTCACCCTCCAACTCATCACCCGGAATGGGACCCATGGGTCCCGAACATGCTGCCAGAAGGAATACACCAATAGTTGTGCTGAATACCGCGCGCATAGTGAAGGTCCAGATTGCTCTCTCTCAAGGAGTCCTATGCTACTGCAAGCGCCGCAAAAATGAACGGCATCTGAGGTTCTTTTGTAAGGAAATTTAAAGGACTGAATAAACTTGAATTTAGCCCTGTTCCGGGTTGAGCACCGCCTGGCACCTTGCCACGCAAATCGGATAGGTGCATCCCGGCTTGGCAGAGATTGCGCCAGCAGTCACACAGGCTCTGCGCTGGCCTAAATGCAGTTTTCGAATATGGGTGTTGTCCGCAGAAACGAAAAAGATTAAACGTTAATCAGATATATTCAAACCGTTAGATATTTTTGGATGCTTTCCAGGCCAGCTTGCGTGCCTGGACACTGGTTCCCAGTTTGGATTTTTGGCTTTATGCGGCCAATTTTTGTATTTGTCGGGGATGATTTAGGTCTAGCGATATTGCTGTGCTGCGTGGTTGAGTTTGTTGTGATCTTCCCCTGCCAGATCACGGTTTGGTGATCTGATAGAGTTGCGCAACATCAGCATCGCTCACCGCTTGTTCATAGATACGAAATTCATCCACGGGACAACAACATGACCAGGTTTCGCTCGTATGTCTCAACGAAATATCAACGACCGCTGTTTGTGGACAACGTATAAGTGTCGTTGGGTATGTTTGAACTTTTCGTGTACTTTGGTCCGGGGCATATGCGCCAAGGCGGCTGCCAATCTCAACGTTGTGGATCTGTCTAACATTCCGCGTTGAAATTCGGTATCTTCTTGTCATGCATAAATGGTTAATCACGGGAGCCAATGGCAACCTGGGCCGTCGCTTAATTTTATCTTTGTTGTTTAAGAGCGAAGACGCGGTGGTTGCCGTGGTGCGCAGCAACAAGGCACGCCGCCAACTGGAATCCGGCCTGGCCTCGGTATCGGACCCGGTCAGGCAAGCGCGCCTGACCATTTGCGAGCTGGCTTATACCGACGTCCAGGCTCTGGCTGAGGCTGCGTCCGGGTGCAATCTGGCGGTGCACCTGGTAGGGGTGATCAAAGGTGATTATGAACTGGCACACGAACGCAGTTGCCAGGCGCTGTTGGCGGCCCTGGAAGGTTCTTCGGTCGACCACATTACCTACATGTCCATCGTTGGGTCTTCAGCAACCGCTGAAAACCCGTGCCTGGCTTCCAAGGGTGCCGCGGAAGAGATGCTGTTGCGCAGTGGTTTTAAGGTTTGTGTTGTCCAGGTGCCCATGGTGCTGGGTGAAGGTGACTATGCCAGTTTTGCCCTGGCCAAACGAGCCAGGGCGGGCTTAAGTTTCAGCTTTCGTGGCAGCAGTCTGGAACAACCCATTTATGCCGGTGATGTGGTATCAGCCGTGGAAAATGCGGCGCGCCATACCGTCACCGGGCGTTATGCATTAGGGGGGCCGGAAAGTCTGTCCAGAGATCAACTTACCCGGCGCGCGGCAGCGGTGTTGGGCAAGTCCGCGCGTACCGTTTCGCTGCCCCTATGGCTGGGCCGGGCGGTAGCGGGGTTACTAGAGAAAACATCCAAAAACCCGCCGGTTAGCCGGGCCATGCTGGAGGTGCTTGATCACGATGACAATATCGACAACACGCTGGCTCAGGAAACGCTGTTGCTAACCAGCCTGACACCCCTGGACACTATGCTCGCCAAGGTGCTGGGTTGATCCAACCGCTTATTTTAATCTTTTGAGAAGATAGGGCAGGCTGATATCCAGGCGGTGGTCGATGCCGCTGTGGGTGCCGTCGAATTCTTCGTACCGGTGGGCCACGTTGTGCGTGGAAAGGTGTTGTACCAACTGTCGTGCGCCAAAGTGAATGTGGTATTGATCCCGCCAACCGCAGTCAACATACAGGGCCCGCAAAGACTTTAAGTTAGCCGTGTATTTACCCACCAACTTGACCGGGTCGTGGCGCAGCCAGCGGCGCCAGCGTGCGGGCAAAAATTCTCCGGTCTGCAAATCGTAGGGCAAGGCAAAACCGTTGGGCGCCCTTGGGTCCGGATCATAGGTGGCGGCCATACAAACCATCATCAACGTGGTAATTTCCCTGGAGGTGATGGACGCTGCTTGTTTCCGGTGGGCTAAAAACCGCCGAATACGGCCGTCATCTTCACCGGGCTTGGTTTGTGGGACAGGTTTAACCTGGCCCGGGCGTAATTCGGGTTGGGCGTAGTTTTGCAAGTGGGTCAGGGCAGCGGGCCATTCGCAGCGGTACAAAAAGTCGAAATAAGCATCCCCGGAATGATTGGCCACGGCC
Source organism: Pseudomonadales bacterium (assembly GCA_028280225.1). Classification (GTDB taxonomy): domain Bacteria; phylum Pseudomonadota; class Gammaproteobacteria; order Pseudomonadales; family Azotimanducaceae; genus UBA4421. The sequence continues at coordinate 10,049 of JANQMF010000196.1, forward strand.
CCCCAGTACTTGGCGTATTTCATACCGTGCAACATGGCGCCATAACCCCCGGAAGACTTGCCAAAACAACCCCGCCGGGTCCGGTCCGGGTGGGTGCGCAGTGTCTTATCCACCAAGGGAATCAGCTCCCGGGTCAGGTAGTCGGCATAAGGGCCAATGGCGCTGCTGTTGAGATATTGGTTACCGCCAAGAGTGGTGAAACAATCGGGAAAGACCACAATGCAGGGGGGCATTTTGCCCGAGCGGATTAAGCGATCCAGGCGTTGGGGCAGGTTTTCGTCAAAATTGCGCCAGCCGATTAAACCCGGGCCGGTGTTGGTATAGGCCGCCAGCGCATACAGCACCGGAAACCGCTGATTTCTCCGTCGACGATTGTTGTAGGCAGCAGGCAAGTAAACTGGCAGGTTTCGCTCGCTGGGGTCCCCCAGGGGATTGTCCTTTAGTCGAGGGGAATCGAACCGCAATATTTCAATCTGGCTGTGGGTGGTGGAGGTGCCCATCTGCTTCTTTTTCTCCAAGTCGGGTGCTGAGTTTGGGGGCCTTTCTGCCTGTTATGGGCAATATAGTTGAGTTTTCCATTATCAAAAACAGTTCACATCAACCCGGGGATGAATGGGTTAGCGTGTTTGCTTAAGTGTGCCGGAAAAACGTTGAGCCGTTGAGTGCTCAAGAGTACACCTGACCAGACTATTTCTTCAGACAGGGAAGCGGAAAAATAGACAAGGAAATCAACAGCGGCGCGTTGCCAACCACGGCCCTGAGCGTAGATCACCTCAGCCCGGCCGAGATAGCCGAACTGCGCGCGGAAGTCATCAAGTGGCAGGAGCGTGTGCCCAAGCTGGCGGCTGCCTTGCGCGAGCGTACGGAAGAGCTGGCCGGTGCCCGGGACCAAATTCGCTTGCTGGAAAACAATGCTGCCCAAGGGCCGGCTCCTCAGGGGCAGGACGAATCTGTTGACGCACGCCTGCACGCCCGGGACCAGGTCATCCAAGAGTTGGAAGACAAGGTGGCCTCCTTGTCCACAGCGCACCGCCAGAGCGCGGGTGAATTACACGCGCTGAAAATGGAAATACAGACCGTTCAGGAAGCGTCTGCGGGTTGGAAAGATAAGTGGCAGGCGGTCACCCAATCTCTGGATGAGGCGGTGGCCAAATCCACTGACGTCACCGCGGAGCTGGAACAACAGACCGCCGGTTGGCAGGCCAGGGAAACAGAGCTTCAGCAACAGCACCAGGCTAAAACCGGCAAGCTACAACATGAGCTGGATTCGTTGCAGCAGCGTAATCAAAGCCTGCAGCTCACCATGGGTATGTTAAATGATCAGTTGGAATCAGCCGGTGGCGAACTGACACAAACTGCGGAACAGCTTGAGCTGGCTCGGCAAGCGGTGCGGGAAAAAGAACAATCAGCGGATGAACTCGCGGCCGCAGCGGCACAAAAAGAACTTAAGCTGTCTGAAGAAATCAGTTCCCTTGCTGAGGACAAAGCCACCCTCCAGGCAGAACAAAACACGCTACGGGAACAACACCAACAGCAAGTACAACAACTTCAAGCTGCTAACCGGCAATTGCAGGAGACCCGGCAACAAATCAGTTCGCTGCAGCACAGGTTGGATGCTACGGAGGAACAAGGGGCAAAAGATCTGGCGGCAGCGGCGCAACAAGCTGCAGATGAAATCACACGTGCCCAGCAGAATGCCGCGGACGAGATAGCCGGTCTTAAGCGCAAGGCACAGGAAGATATTGCGGCGGCACATCGGCAGGCAGAGGAAAACTTTACCAACGCCAAAAAACAGGCGGCGGATGAAGTGGACAAAGCCAGACAACAGGCTGCGGCTGAGGTTGAAGCCGTCAAACAGCAGGCTGCCGGGCAAGTAGATGCTGCCAGGCAACAGGCGGCGGACGACATTGTAGCTCACCAAAGGGCAAGCCAGCAGGAAATCCAGGCCCTTAAACAGCAGGTTGAAGCGGCGGAACAGCTCAAGGCGGATGCGCTTGCGGAGGCAATACGTCAGGCAGAGGCTGACCTGGCGGAAGCTCACCAAACCACCCAGCGCCAGGTTGAGGTCTTAAACGCCCGCTTAGAAAAACTGGTTGCGGAAAAAGATGAAATGACGGCGCAGCTTGCAGAACTTGCGCCCATTAAGCAGAACTGGGAGCAGAACGAAGCAGCCATGCAAGCCCGGGTCGACCAGGCGGAAAAGAGTAAACACGAACTGGCGGTCGAGTTCCACAATCTGGTGGCCGCCAACAGCCGGCTTGAGGCGGAGAACACGCGGCTGGCTGAAGAAAAGCCTGCCGCTGAACAAAACAACAGCACTCCGGTTGCCCACGAGCAGGAAATAACCCAGCTTGAACAAGCCATGGCACAACAACAGGCTGAAAATGCAAATCTCAAAGCAGAAGTGGCGGCGCTGCAAAATGTCCATGCCAATGCCGGCTCCGGTCCAGATACGCCGGCGGACGCCGGTGCTGAAGACGCGGCTGAGGTCGCCAGGCTGACAACCTGCCTGGAACAGGCCCAGCAAGCCATGACCGCCCGGGATAACGAACGCCGCGAACTGGGTGAGCAAGTCCGCACCTTAACCCTTGACAACAATAAGTTGAAAAACAATCTGGACGACCGTTCCGCCCTGGTCAGACAACTGGAGCAGGAGTTGTTGCAACAGGCACAACAATTAAAAAGTACATCGGAACAGGGGTTTTCTGATGACCAGGCACAACTGCAACGTCAGCTTTTGGAAGAGCAACGGCGGGTAGATACGTTTAAAAACCACGCGCAAATTCTTGAGGAGAAGTTATCCAATCAGCAGGGCTTGATGGAAGAAGTTGAGCGTGAGTTAAGCGATGCGCACAATCAGGCGGCCCGGCACAAGAAGAACGCGGACAATTATGCCCTGCAGGCGCAGACCGAACGGCAGGCTTTGGAAGAAAAGCTGAGGGATGCATTACAGCGGGTGGATAATCACCAGATGCAAAATGAAGCCCTGCAACAATCCGTCACCACCTCCCAGGCGGTGATTGACGACCTGAACAATCGGCTCAGCACGTATCTGCAAGGGGGTCACAACCCTGAAGTCGACCCGCAACATCAGAAACTGCCGGAATTGGAGAGCCGTTTGGAGGTCCTGAGCCGGGAATTGGCGGATGAGCGGGTGAACAATGAGCGCTTGCAGGCGGCGCTGGCGGAAGCGACCCGGGTTGATGATGACTTCACTCGGATTAAAGGCATTGGCGAAAAACTGGCGGAACAACTGGGTGAGGCCGGATTCACAACCTTTGCTCAGCTAGCCGAACTGACCGACACCTTGTTGTCCAACGAAAGCCATCCGCTGCATCAGTTTCGCAGTCGTGCCTTGCGTGATGAATGGGCAGAGCAGGCTGCTGAACTGATCAGTGCGCAGGCAAACAGCTGACCCGGATTGTTGTGGCTGACGGCCACGCATCGTCAAAACCACCCACCTAACGTCTAGTTAATAGACAATGTGAGCTTTTTACATTCTCCCACAGGATGGCTATTATCCGCTCCTACTCACGTTCGACGCGCTAAGGACTGGTGTCGATTGGACCGAAATTGGTGAGCTGGGGGACGGCGTAACCGATATTGGTGGAGACAAATGTGGATCAATCTGTGAAAGACGCAGAGAGAAGTATATTAGGTGAGGAGCACGATACAGACCAACGACGGTCGTTTGCTCCAAAAGCCGGTTTACGAGCTGAACTGTCTGAAGATGCAATACCGGCGAACCGCCGTTCGTCCAGTGACAGGCGGTCCAGTGCGGATCGCCGCCGCAGCGCCCAAGGCTTGTTTGAATTGCGCGCCAGGCGGGACCGTGTGGTGGAAGATCGCCGGCAGCTTGACAGACGCGGTGCCGGACGTTTTCGTTTGGCCTTCTGGCGACGCCCGGAAAATACCTGACACCAAGATGGCAGCCCCCCGGGGTTGTTCTGAACAGCGTAGTGCCAGCTTAACGGAGTGATGTGAGCTGACGCTGGAAGTTGATTGTGCTCAAACGCACCTGGAAGGTCTGTAGAAAAGGTGCGCGCAAGATAGCCGCCCGGGCTTTAGGCTATTGCCTTTGAACCATTATCTTTTATCTTTGCACCCTTAGTACCTTTGCCTTATGCAACAGGGCCTTATACAAACAGGCAGACCGGGTGTTATACCCCGGGCGGACAGGCAGATGAATTGTAGCCGGACATCAGGAGCATTTATGAAATTACCATCGTTAAACGCTAAGCCAACCCACCCTACCGGGTACAGGGGGCGTTTTTTTACACTGTGTCTAACCCTGGCATGTTGGGCGGTTGCCGGGGCCAGCTGGGCTGGGGATGCAGCGGCGGGTAAAAGCCTGTATCCGGTGTGTACCGCGTGTCATGGCGCGGCGGGCGAAGGTAATCAGGGTATGAATGCACCCAAGTTAGCCGGCCAGGAAAACTGGTACCTTATTGCCCAGATGAAGCTTTTTCAAAACAACGCCCGGGGTACCGCCTCCGGCGACATGCAAGGCATGCAGATGGCGGCCATGGCCAAAGGCCCTCAACTGGCCACGGATGAAGCCCTGGCAAACCTGGCCGCCTATATTGCGACATTCCCCGACGAGCCATCACCGACCACGGTTAACGGTGATGTGGCCAAAGGCCAGACCCTGTATGCGGTCTGCGCCGCCTGCCACGGTGACAAGGCCCAAGGTATCGAGGCCATGGGCGGGCCCCGCTTAGCCGGGCAAAACGACTGGTACCTGGTGAGCCAGATCAAAAAATACAAAGCGGGGCAGCGGGGTTACCATGCTTCGGATGTACGTGGTCAACAAATGCGCCCCATGGTGGCTACCCTGGCGGACGATCAGGCCATAAATGACGTGGTTGCCTACATCAACTCACTGCAATAAAGACAAGGCAGCTTGAGTAGTCGGCTCACTATCTCTCTGGCGGCAATTGCCGAAAACTTCAGAATTTGCCGCCGGCATGCGCCGGGACAGGTGGCAGCGGTAGTCAAGGCTGATGCCTATGGCCTGGGTGCCGGGCCAGTTGCAGACACGCTGGCCGCTGCGGGGTGCGGGGATTTTTTTGTGGCAACAGCGGCTGAAGGCGTGGCGTTGCGAACCAAGCTGGCTGCCGCCAACATCTATGTGCTGGAGGGCCCCCTGGATGAAACTCTGGCGCCGCTGCGGCTGGCACAACTGATTCCGGTGCTCAATACCCCGGCACAGGCCCGGGCATGGGCGGATACGGGGCTGTCCGCGGCACTGCACATCGACACCGGGATGCAACGCCTGGGCGTGTCGGCGGACCAGGCGAGCCAGATACTATCCAGCGGGAATATCCGGCTGACGCTGATCATGACCCACCTGGCCCGGGGAGACGAACCCGGACATGAATTTAACCGGACTCAGGTAGCAGCATTCGCGGATGCCTATCGTCAACTAACGGCCCGGCACGGCCAGCGTGTGCCGGGTGTCTTGAGTCTGTCAAATTCCGGTGGGATTCTGGGGCACCTGGCTGAAGATATACCGCAACTCTGTGGGGATGCGAAAATCGCGCTCCTAGATCGTGCGGGTATTGCCCTGTACGGTGGCAACCCGTTTGCGGACCGGGCTAACCCCATGCATCCGGTGATTCAACTGGAAGCCCGGGTGCTCAGGGTGGTGGATCTGGAGCCCAACGTGGCAGTTGGTTATGGCGGCACCTATGTGACAAAACAACCAACCCGGCTTGCCACTTTAGCCGCGGGTTATGCGGACGGCGTGCCGCGTCTGCTGTCCAACCTGGGCCAGGTGTGGCTGCAGGGGCAACTGTGTCCCATTGTTGGACGGGTCACCATGGATATGATCCATGTGGATGTCAGCGGCGTGCCCGATGTGCGGGAAGGCGATTGGGCGGAAGTGATAGGTGCCCATGTCAAAATTGACGACGTTGGGGCGCAGGCCCAAACAATCAGTTATGAAGTGTTAACGGGGTTGGGCCGGCGTGGACAACGGATTTTCTCCCAAAGTTTCTTGCCATGAATCCGCTGCATTCTCCGCGGCTTCAGCAGGTATGGTGATCCCGTAACCGGCGAGCTGTCGAAACGCTTCGTAGTCCAACTTTGCTTCTTCGTAGCGTCCCAGCCCACGTAGAGCCAGACTGCGGTTGAGGTAAACAGCGGCTTCATGTTGCAGGCTGGGCCGGTTCAACAAGCTTGTGTTGTAAGCGGCAACCGCTTCGTTATAGTTGCGCAGCTGTAACCGCAGGTTACCCAGATTTGCCTGCACGATGGGGTCTTCGGGAGCAATACCCAGCGCCCGGTTTATGGCGGTTTCCGCATCTTGAAACCGGTCCAGCTTGCTGTGCTGCCAGGCCAGCGCACTGTGCACTCGGGCAAGCATCGCAGGATCAACAACATGGTTCAGGGCAGTCTCGCAAGCCTTGAGCTGGGGCGGTTTTACCGTCAGGGAACGAAAACATGTAGTGGCAGGCACGTTCTCCTGCGAGGTGGTTGCCCCGGGGGTGGAAGGCTCCGGCAGGGACTCTGTGTGCAAGATGGTGTTGCCGATGTTCTGGTCCGGCTGACCGTTAACCCACCCGGGCAGCCCAAGGAGCAGACCCACCAGGGCCACTCGCTGAACAAAGGGGAACATGCGTTGAGTTTTCACCAATACCAATCACTTCCGGCTGAGGCCGGCATTGTACAATCGATGGGGTAAAAGCAAAAACCGCCGCCACCTTGCGTTGATTGCCAAGGTGTTGTGCAACTTGTCTTGAAGAATGGGTCTTAACGAATGGGCATCTCGGTTTTTTTGGCCACGGTGCGCAAAGCAAAACTTGAATGGACCCGGGCGACACCGGGTAACCGGGTCAGATGCTGGCTGTGGATACGCTCATAATCCCTGGCGTCGTTGACAATAACCCGCAGCAGATAATCTGCCTCGCCACTCATCAGATAACACTCCATCACCTCGGGCATCGTGCGAACCTTTGCTTCAAAAGCAGCAAGATCGTCCTGTTGCTGACTGTGCAGGGTAATTTGCACAAAAACATTGTCGGGATAACCGGCCTCGGACTGGTCAACCAGCCCCACATACCCCACCAGAACACCCTGGTCCTCCAGGCGTTTTACCCGGCGCAGGCATGCAGACTCACTTAAGTTGACCCGTTCAGCCAACTGATGATTGCTTATCCGGCCGTCGAGCTGTAGTTCGTGCAATATCTCCCGGTCAATTTTGTCCATGTTTAGTGTGGTTCAGGTCGACGGTGTGGGTGCAGATTAGCAGAATATTGCGTGATTAGGGCCTATTTTGGCAAATAATTGCTAACAGATGGTCCTTTTGTGGGAATATTGCAAAGTTTTGCCACCTGAAGCGCCGTATTATTTTCCGGGTCCACGCCCGCTACAGGAACATCTGATGGAAATTGGCATCCCCAAAGAAACAAAGACCCATGAATACCGTATCAGTCTGACCCCGGCGGGGGTTGTAGAATTATGCAACCTGGGGCACCGGGTTTACGTGGCAACCCAGGCTGGTGAGGGGGTTGGATTTTCCGACCAACAATATCGGGATGCGGGTGCCCGGATTGTAGATCAGGCCCAGGCTCTCGGCGCAGACATGGTGGTTAAGGTCAAGGAACCCTCGCTGTCTGAAGCCGCTCAATTGCAAGCGGGCCAACTTTTGTTTACCTATCTGCATCTGGCGGCGGAACCTGCACTGGCCCGGGCCCTGTTAAAAAGCAAGGTGACGGCTATTGGTTACGAAACGGTGGAAGATGCTCAAGGCCGCTTGCCCCTGTTGGCGCCGATGAGTGAAGTGGCCGGGCGCTTGTCGGTGCAGGTAGGTGCTCATGCGTTGCAGAAGGCCAGTGGTGGGCGCGGGACCCTTCTGGGTGGTGTACCTGGGGTTGCTCCGGGCAAAGTGGTCATCCTTGGCGGCGGCATGGCGGGGGTCAATGCCGCCCGGATGGCGGTGGGTCTGCAAGCAGATGTGACCATCCTGGACATCTCGGTTGATCGCCTGCGGGAGTTATCCGCTGAATTCGCCGGACGGGCTACGGTGCTAATGGCCTCAAAAGATAACCTGTGTAGTGTAGTCCGTTCTGCGGATCTTGTGATTGGCGCGGTACTGGTGCCCGGTGCCCGGGCGCCGTGTCTGCTTGATCGGCCGCTGTTACGGCAAATGCATAGGGGTGCTGTCCTGGTGGATATTGCGATCGATCAGGGAGGCTGTTTTGCAACCAGCCGGCCCACAACCCACGATGCCCCCACCTTTATTGAGGAGGGTATTGTGCACTACTGTGTAACCAACATGCCTGGAGCCGTGGCGCGCACCGCCACCGAAGCGTTGAGCAATGTGACCCTGCCCTATGTGCAAATGCTGGCTGAGCATGGCTGGCGTCAAGCGTTTCGGCAAGATCCGGGATTTGCCCGTGGTTTGAATACACACAACGGTCGGGTCTGTCACGCCAAAGTGGCTGCCGCCTTGGGCGTGGAGCATCAGCTGGCAGCCTAGGCCGCGTAGGTTGTGCGTGGTGGTCAAGTATGGGAATCTGTCCGACGGTTTAGCGTCAACCGTTTAGAACAACCGTAAAACAATTTGGGGGGCTTTGTGAAACTCACGCACAATCAGTTTCCGCCTGGATCAATAGAAGACAAAGACCTCCAGCACCTTTTGCACCCAACCACAAATCTTAAGCTGCATGCCCAGCAGGGGCCCGTGGTACATGAACGGGCTCAGGGGGTGTATCTGTGGGATAACCACGGCAAGCAGTACATCGAGGGCATGGCTGGGCTGTGGTGTACCGCGCTGGGTTATGGGAATGCCGAGCTTGCTGAGGTTGCCGCGGAACAGATGCATAAGTTGTGTTATTCACAGTTGTTTGGCGGCAAGACCAACGAACCCTCTGTGTTGCTTGGTGAAAAGCTTAAAGAGATGGTGCCCTTTGATGCGGGCCGGGTCTTTTATGGGGTGTCGGGTAGTGATGCCAACGACACCCAGATCAAGTTAATGTGGTACTACAACAACGCCATCGGCCGGCCGGAAAAGAAAAAAATCATCAGCCGCAAACGCGGGTATCATGGGGTGACCGTGGCCAGCGGATCACTCACCGGATTGCCTGCATTCCACAACGCCTTTGACCTGCCCATGGCGGGTATTTTGCACACGGCCAGCCCACACTATTATGGTGATGGCTTGCCCGGCGAAAGTGAGGCGGAGTTTGTCACCCGCATTGTGGATGAACTGGAACAGCTCATACTTGTAGAAGGGCCGGAAACCATTGCGGCTTTTATTGCTGAACCCATTCTGGGAGCTGGTGGAGTTATTGTGCCCCCCGACGGCTATTATGAAAAGGTCCAAACCCTGCTCAAGGCCCATGACATTCTATTTATCGATGACGAGGTGATTTGCGGATTTGGCCGCACCGGAAATCCATTTGGCGCGCAAACCATGGGCATTCAACCGGATACGATGAGTGTCGCCAAAGCATTGTCGTCAGCCTATCTGCCCATCAGCGCGGTGCTTATTCCTGAATATATGCACCAGGCGTTTGCGGAGGTTTCGGATCAGTTAGGTAATTTTGGGCATGGCTTTACCTATTCCGGTCACCCGGTATGCGCAGCGGTGGCCCTGCGCAATCTGGAGATTATGGAGCGGGAGAATTTATTTGCCCACGCACAACGGGTCGGCGCGGTTTTCCAACAGCGTCTGCGCGAACTCAGCGACCACCCGCTGGTTGGTGAGGTGCGGGGCGCCGGCTTGCTGGCAGCGGTGGAACTGGCCAACAACGGCAAACCTTTTGCGCCTGCCCAGGGTGTTGGTGCCCATGTTATGGCCGCTGCCCTTGATGATGGTTTGATTGTGCGTGCCCTGGGGGACAGTATTGCCTTTTGCCCACCCCTGATCATCACCGAAGATCAGGTAGATGAGGTGGTGACAAAATTTTCCGGCGCGCTTAAAAAAACGTCAGCGCGGCTGGGGATAGCCAGCTAAACTTAACTTCATGCCGGGTGGGGAACCAATCCCACACCCCACAGTCCATACTAGCCAGTGACTCAATTGCGCACGTGACGGGAGCAAATACGTGAAAGCATCAGATCTTTTTGTAAAGTGCCTGGAAGAGGAAGGCATCGAATACATTTTTGGCGTACCCGGGGAAGAAAATGCCGACTTTATGATGTCCCTGGAAAAATCCAAGAGCATCAGATTTGTGCTCACCCGGCACGAACAGGGTGCAGCCTTTATGGCTGAGATTTACGGCCGCCTCACCGGCACCCCGGCGGGATGTCTGGGAACATTGGGCCCCGGTGCGTCCAATCTGATCACCGGTGTAGCGGACGGTAATATGGATCGCGCGCCCATGCTGGTGTTGACCGGTCAGGGGGCAACCCATCGTCTGCACAAAGAGTCTCATCAGGTGATGGATGTGGTGGGTATGTTTGAGCCGGTTACCAAGTGGGCGGAAACCATCCGTCATCCCGATACCATTCCCGAGGTTGTTCGCAAAGCCGTGCGTCTGGCACGGAGCGAAAAACCCGGTGCGGTTCACATCGAGCTGGCTGAAGATCTGGCCAAGGTGGATACCCCGGCCATGCCGTTGAGTCCCCGGCGGTTTCGCCGCGCGGTGCCCGATGACAAAATCGTCGACCGTGCATTTGATTTATTCAAGAACGCCAAAAAGCCAGTCATTATTGCCGGGAATGGATGTATCCGCAGGCGGGCCAGCAAGCAGCTGCGCAACCTCTGCGAAACCACCGGGATTGGTGTGATCAGTACCTTCATGGCTAAAGGCGCGGTGGACATGGACCGTGACTACTGTTTGTACACAGTAGGCCTGGGCAACAAGGACCGCATGAATCTGGTCATCGACGAAGCCGACTTAGTCCTGACCCTGGGTTTTGATATGGTCGAGTATCATCCGGCCTTATGGAATCCGGGGAAGGATAAAACCATTATCCATGCCGACTTCCAACCCACCGAAATTGATGAATACTATCACCCCGAAGTGGAAGTGGTTGGAGATCTGGCCCACTTTCTGTGGATGATGAACGAACGTATTGCCGGGCAGGGGGTGCCGTCCTTTGATGTATCCGGGCAAAAGGCGGCCCGTGATGCCATGTCCGAAGATCTGCGGGAATATGCTGATGATGACCAAGTGGGCAAAATCAAGCCGCAGAAGGCGCTGTGGGATTGCCGGGCTGTACTTGGGCCTGATGACATCCTGTTGTCGGATGTTGGCGCACACAAGATGTGGATTGCCCGTCACTACCACTGCCACGAACCCAATACCTGCCTCATTCCAAACGGTTTTTGCTCCATGGGATTTGCTCTGCCCGGGGCCATGGCGGCATCCATGGTCTATCCGGAAAGGAACATTCTGGGTATTGCCGGAGACGCGGGCTTTTTGATGAACGTGCAGGAAATGGAAACGGCAAAGCGTCTGGGTAACAACCTCACTATGCTGGTCTGGGAAGACCACGAATATGGCCTGATTGCCTGGAAGCAGGAAAACGAATTTGGCCGCCACACGGATCTGAGTTTCGGCAATCCGGACTGGCTGGGTTTGGCCGCCTGTTTTGGCTGGCACGGACATCGCTGCGAAGACAGCAGCCAGCTGCAAAACGTGCTCAAACAGGCTCTGGGTGAGAAAGGCCCAAGCCTGGTGGTGATTCCGATTGACTACAGCGAAAACGGCAAGCTGACCAAGAAGCTGGGCGAGATCACCGCCACCTTGTAAGCACCGGCGGCCACAAGCGGCTGGACAAGCTTGGTCCGGCGGGTCAAACTTTCTGTTGGGAAAGTGAGGCGCAGCTCATGGCAGTGATTCAAAGTCGGGTAAGTACCGCAAGCGAAACTTACCTGGAAAACCAGAAACATCACCAGGCTTTAAGTGCCCAGCTGCGGGACCTGGCCGGCAGGGTTGCGCTGGGTGGCGATGAGCGGGCGCGGCAACGGCATCTGAGCCGGGGCAAGATGTTGCCCCGGGAGCGGATAAATCGCCTGCTGGATCCCGGTGCTCCCTTTCTGGAGATTGGCCAACTCGGTGGCTATGAACTCTACGATGACTGGATACCCAGCGCGGGTATTATCACCGGGGTGGGCCGGGTAGCGGGGCAGCCTTGTATGGTTGTTGCCAATGATGCCACGGTTAAAGGGGGCACCTACTACCCCATGACCGTAAAAAAGCACCTGCGTGCTCAGGAAGTGGCCATGGAAAACCACCTGCCCTGTGTCTACCTGGTGGATTCCGGTGGCGCCTTCTTACCCCTGCAAGCGGACGTTTTTCCGGACAAGAGCCACTTTGGACGAATTTTTTACAACCAGGCCAATATGTCCGCCATGGGCATTCCCCAGTTGGCTGTAGTTATGGGTTCCTGTACCGCCGGTGGCGCCTATGTGCCGGCCATGTGTGATCAAGCGATCATTGTCAAAGAGCAGGGCACCATCTTTTTGGGTGGCCCGCCGCTGGTCAAGGCCGCCACGGGCGAGGTGGTAGATGCGGAAAGCCTGGGTGGTGGTGATGTCCACAGCCGCACCAGCGGGGTCACCGACTATCTGGCGGACGATGATGAACACGCCTTGATGTTGGCCCGGGAGGCCGTGGCGGCCAGCCATCAGAATTTTCAGTCCACCGTTGAACAGCAGCCGGTGCAGGCCCCGCGCTACGCGGTTGAACAACTGTACGGTGTTATGCCCACGGATACCCGCACCCCCTTTGATGTGCGCGAGGTCATTGCGCGCCTGGTTGATGGCTCACAGTTTCATGAGTTTAAAGCGCTGTACGGGGAGACCCTGGTTTGCGGCTTTGCGCACATCCACGGCATGCCGGTAGGGATTCTGGCCAACAACGGCATTCTTTTCTCGCAAAGTGCGGTGAAAGGCGCACACTTTATCCAGTTGGCAGACCGCCGCGGCGTGCCGCTGCTGTTTTTGCAGAACATCACCGGATTTATGGTGGGCAAGAAATATGAAAATCAGGGAATTGCCAAAGACGGCGCAAAAATGGTCACCGCGGTGGCCTGTGCCCGGGTGCCTAAGTTCACCGTGGTCATTGGCGGGTCTTTTGGGGCGGGCAACTATGCCATGTGTGGCCGGGCCTATGGGGCGCGGCTGTTGTGGACATGGCCAAATGCGCGGATTTCGGTCATGGGCGGAGAACAGGCGGCCCATGTCTTGGCGACGGTGCGCGAGGAGGGTTTAAATGCACGCCGGCAATCCTGGCCGGATGCGGAAAAAAACGCCTTTATGGATGAAATACGGGGCCGCTATGAAAGTGAGGGCCACCCTTATTTTGCTTCCGCCAGGCTCTGGGACGACGGTGTGATTGATCCGGTCGACACCAGGGATGTACTAGGCCTGGCCATGTCATTTGCCACGCGCAAGCCCCTTGCACCTCATTCCAATTTCGGCATATTCAGGATGTAGCATGTTTAGTTCTTTGTTAGTGGCAAATCGTGGAGAAATTGCCTGCCGGGTATTTCGCACGGCAAAAAAACTGGGCATTCGCACCATTGCGGTATATTCCGCAGCGGACCGGCACGCCTTACATGTGTCCAAGGCGGACGAAGCGGTGTGTATCGGCCCGGCTCCGGCGCTGGACAGTTACCTGAATATAGACAACGTCATTGCCGCTGCTAAAGACACCGGGGCGCAAGCCATCCATCCGGGATACGGATTTCTTTCCGAAAATGCCGCGTTTGCCCAGGCCTGTGCGGATGCGGGTATTATCTTTGTGGGTCCGCCGCCGTCAGCCATAGAAATTATGGGCTCAAAAATGGCCTCCAAACAACTGATGCAGGATGCCGGAGTGCCCATTTTGCCGGGTTACCATGGGGATGATCAAAGCCTGGATAGATTACGTGGGGAAGCGGCCGCGGTCGGCTTTCCGCTGCTGATCAAGGCATCAGCCGGCGGCGGGGGCAAAGGCATGCGTCTGGTGGAAAACAGTTCGGTTTTTGAGGAACAACTGCAAGGCGCCAAGCGTGAAGCCAAGGCCGCGTTTGGCAACGATGCGGTATTGTTAGAGCGTTACCTGACGGCGCCGAAACACATAGAGGTGCAGGTAATGGCCGATACACACGGCCGGGTTGTGCATCTGTTTGAGCGGGATTGCTCGGTACAACGGCGCCACCAGAAGGTGATCGAAGAAGCACCCGGTCCAACCGTGGATAAGGCGCTGCGGGAACAATTGGGCGCCAAGGCCATTATGGCGGCCCGCAAGGTAGACTATGTGGGCGCTGGAACGGTGGAGTTTATTGCCCAGGGGGGCGAATTTTTCTTTATGGAAATGAACACCCGGCTGCAGGTGGAACACCCGGTTACCGAGGCCATCACCGGTTTGGATCTGGTGCAACTTCAGCTGGAAGTTGCTTCCGGCGCACCATTGTCAGTGTGTCAGAACGACATTCAGATGCGCGGTCATGCCATTGAAGTGCGCCTGTATGCGGAAAATCCCGGTAAAAAATTTCTCCCCTCCACCGGCCGGATAGAACACTTCGAGATGTCTCCCCAGCTGCGGGTGGATACCGGTGTTGGTATTGGCAGTGAGGTCTCCATGCATTACGACCCCATGTTAGCCAAGCTTATCGTCAAGGGGAACAGCCGGCGGGATGCCATCTCCAGGCTCACGGCAGCCCTGCCGCAGTGCCGAGTCGCCGGGGTGGAGCACAATCTCGGCTATTTGCTGGGACTGGTGCGGCACGATACCTTTGCTCGGGGGGACTATACCACCGGCATTGCGCAAGCGGTGCACGATGAAGTGGTACC
>JANQMF010000203.1 GCA_028280225.1 Pseudomonadales bacterium
CAAATGATCACCCGCCCCTGTTCGGTGGTGCAGATCGCCGACCACAACCAGCCGGACAGTATTTTCCAGGGTACCGTGGCAGTCTGGATCGATAGCAAAAAGCTGGGACAGTTGGCATCCGGCCCGCCACTCAATTCGGGTGCCGACCCCGCTGACTAAGCCCCGCGGTACGCGGCAAGCCGAACATCAGATTCATATTTTCAACCCCGGCCAGGGCACCCCCCTTGCCGATGCTGTCCAGCACGCTGAATACCACCACACTACCGCGGCTTTCATCCACATCCAAACCAATCTGACAATAGTTGGTACCCGTTACGGCACTTACCCAGGGGTAGGGTTTGTACTGCCATGAACCCCCGGTCTCAAAAGGCTGATCATAAACCTGCACAAAGGGGTGCGATTCGTAAAATTCGTCATAAACAGACAGCAACTCCGCGCGACTGCACTGCCGGGTTAAAAATCCCCGGCAAATACAGAGGATACCCCGGGTTATCGGCACGTAGACCGGTACGAAGTGGATCTGCACCTTTTGTCCACACAGTAGATTCAGTTCCTGTTCCATTTCAAAGGTATGCCGGTGGGCTACCGCGTTATACGGTACCAGGTTGTTGCCAATTTCCGGGTGGTGGGCTGCCCGGGACAATTCCGCGCCCACCCCGGCTGTTCCGGACAATCCGCTGACACTCAAGGTATTTATTTCCACCCGCCCCTGATCAACCAGGGGTGCCAGACCCAATATCGCGGCGGAGGAAAAGCAGCCGGGATTGGCTATGACCCGGCCGGTGGCAATGTCTTGCGCATGCAATTCGCTAACCCCGTACACAGCCTGTTGGGAAACATGCCAGGCCGGATGGGGCATCCCGTAGACCGCTTCCCAAAGCGCCTGGTCCTTGAGTCGAAATGCAGACCCCAGGTCAATAATTTTTGCCCCCAAATCCAGGTGCTCTTGAGCAGCGGCAAAGGTGGCTGCCGTGGGCAAGGCCAGGTAGACCACATCACAGGGTGTGGCCTCATCAGGATGGATTAACCGTATACCGCTGCCGTACAAATTTGGATGGGCATCTTCAATGGGTCCGGGCTGGCGGCTGGTTGCCCAGGCCAGTTCAACTTCAGGGTGGTCCAGCAGGACACGCAAGGCCTCACCACCCATATATCCGCTGCCACCTAATATTCCGGCACGAATCATGTTGTTTTTCCCTACTCAAACGGCACACAGACCCAACAACATACCATGATATTTCGCAGTGGTATCAGCAAGCTTTTTGTCGGACAATTCCTGTGGGGAGAGGCTGAGATCTAGGAGCGCCCATTGGGTTGCCCTGTATCCTGACCGTGGCGCAACTGCTGTACCTTTCAACTTCACCCTCATGCTCTAATCAAAAACATGAGGAATCTAACGTGATTAAGAAAATAAAAACTAAGCAGCGCCAATCATCAAAATGGTTAAGCGGACTATTGGCCCTGTGTCTGCCTCTGAGCACATTGATCGCTATCCACAGCCATGCTGAAGAAGCACAACCACCCGCGGTGGTAGAAGGTTTTACCTGTAATTACAACGAAGGTCAGGATATTGACGACCTGCTGGCCGCCCGGGACTACTATGTCAAACAAGCAGCCAAGGCCGGCCTTGAAGTTGGCCCGGCTTTCCTGTGGAGCCTGGTTAAGGGAGATACCGGCATCGATCTGGTCTGGCTGCGCCCGCATACCAGCTACGCCGCCTACGCCGCAGCCATGGACGCTGAATCCGCCGCGCCGGAACTGGCCGGTGTGCAGGCCCGTTTTGACGCCGTCGGCGATTGTGTGGCGACCCTGGGCACTGTAAACGAAGTGTTTACCAAGGAGGGTGCTGATCCTACCGGCCCCGCAGTGATTAACAGCAACGCCTGCCGTCTTCATCCGGGCATGGGTCCGGATCACGTTAATGATCTGCGCCTGCACATGAACGGTGTGTTAGGCAATATGGGGGACAACACGCCTCTTGGCGTTTACACCATTTCACCCTTTGTGCGTGGTGCCGACACACCTGATCTGGTGTTCTTTTCCGTTTCGGAAAGTCATTCCGCATACGGCAAGTTTATGGGTGCCGTGCTCAACTCTGATGCCGGACAAAGAGTGGGTCGTCATATCAACATGCTGGCTCAATGCCGCCCCGCGGTCTGGGCAGGCCAACAGGTGATCGACGCCCCGGAGTAAGTGGGCGTATAACCATCAACACGGGAACCAATAACCCGTAAAGCAAGCGCCGCCTTATCCGCGGCGCTTATGCTACGCCCATCCGCCCACCAGCCCGTTTAAGCCAGCATCAATTCCAGGGCAGCTTCGGCACGGGTAATAACACTTTGTTTATAAGTATCCAGATCCATGTCCCGATTCTCCCCCATCGCTCCCACCAGATAACGTTTGTATACCCCCTGACCAATAGCGGCCAGGCGCCAGTGAGAAAAAGCCCGGTAGTAGTTGATTGCTGATAAATCACGGCCGGTGATTTTCGTATAGCGGGCGGTTAAGGCGTCGCGGTCCGGAAACCCGCCACAGGACGTGGGCGAAACATCCTCTTCCATCTCCCCCGGCTGGGTCCAGGAATTCAGCAGATAACCCACATCGGCCAGGGGATCGCCCAGGGTACACAGTTCCCAATCCAGCACCGCACAGATCTTGCCGTCCGCGACAATCATATTCCCCAGCCGGTAATCGCCGTGCACGATGCTGGCGCCAATTTGCCGCGGCATACGTTCTTCAAGCAGGACCGAAACCTCGTCCATGGCGGGAATTTCGTGGGTCTTTGATGCCGCCCATTGTTTATTCCAGCGTTTAATCTGGCGTGCCAGATACGCCTCCTTGCGGCCCAGATCACCCAGGCCCACTACATCCGGGTCAATCTGATGAAGCTGCGCCAGAACCTCGATGACATGTAGTCCCAGGCTTTGGCGTTGGGCAGCGGGCAGCGCCTGGGTAACCTCGGCATCGTGCAAAACCGTCCCTTCCACATAGTCCATGATGTAAAACGGCGCATCGTTGACCGCAACATCCCGGCACAAACCCAGGGTGGCGGCTACAGGCACCGTGGAACCCGCCAGCGCGGAAATGATCTTATGTTCACGGGCCATGTCGTGTGCACTTTCCAGAACATGACCCAAGGGGGGTCTGCGCAGGACATAGGTGACGTTGTTGGCATCCCGCACACCAAAGGTCAAATTCGAGTGACCACCGGCAATTAACTCAAATTGCAACGGCAGGGCAACCCCGCTGATATTCGCGGCAAACCACCGGCTTACGCTGTCCTGATCGATTCCTGCCAAGTCATTCATTTTTGGTACTTTTTTCAGTTTTGCTTTGACGCAAGTTTTGTTAATTTCCGGTTGGTATATTCAACCACACCCTTTATCAGTGGGGTTTTAGCTTATCTTATTCGCCTGGCAATACAATATGACCGAGCGAACACTCAAGCCTTCAGCGCGCTGGGTGATGCCCGTTATTTGGCTCACCCTGTGCCTTGCCGGATGTACAAATGTAGGTCAATCCCCCTCACCCGAGCGGCCTCCTGATCCGGCTCTGGGTGTGCTGACCCTGCCGGATGGGTCCAAACGTTATATTGCCCCGGCGGATTTTGCCTATACCGGCAAGGGTTCATATACCAGCCCGGACGCCCGTACCCTGACCGGGGTATTTGCTAACGGAATGCTTCAGGGTTTTGGTCACGAACAAATGGGTAACGAAAGTTATACCGGTCAATGGCTTGACGGGAACCGCCACGGGCGCGGTGAACTGACCCGTCCCGGTTTCAGATATGAGGGTGACTTCGCTGACCACCTCCCTCACGGCCAGGGGACCCAGTCGTCAGCCCAGGGGACCTATCGCGGCGGATTTGCCGACGGCCTGTTTTCCGGCCAGGGACGCTGGCAAGGGCATACCGGCACCATCTATCAGGGCGCCTGGCAGGCGGGTAAACGTCAGGGTTTTGGTCAGGAAAACCGCGCGGACGGCACCAGCTACAGCGGCGACTGGCAGAACGACCTGCCGCACGGTTTCGGCGGTTGTGAATATCCCGACCTCGGCTACTACGAAGGCAGCTGGCAAGCCGGCAAACGCCATGGCTATGGGGTCTTCACCTCCGCGGCCAATGTCGTTTACGAAGGCTTGTGGGAAAACAACACTCGGCACGGCTACGGCCAGCAAAGCCGGCCCGACGGCAGTCATTTCACCGGCGAATGGGCCAACGACCAGCAACATGGCCAGGGCATTGCCGTACAAGCCAACGGCACCCGTCACGAAGGCACCTGGCAACAGGGTTATATTTTTGGCCCCGGCATCCGCACCAATCCCACCGGTGTGGTATTTTCGGGAAATTGGATACGCAACAATATTTCCAACGGACTGGTCCAGTTGCCCAGCGGAGCGGAATACGGCGGCGAGCTGTTTATGGATAAGGGTCTTGGCATCAGCACCAACCTGATCCAATGGTTGTACCAGGTCGCCAAGGCACAGGACCCACATGCCCAATATCTGCTTGGCACCGCCCACCTCGACTTCAACCAGCCCGCCCGGGACCCGACTACTGCCAGGGTCTGGTTGCACAAGGCTGCACAGGGTGGGCACGCTGAAGCCCAATACCGTCTGGCGCGGCTCCTGGAAGGCGACGATATCAATACCAGCATCCATTGGCTGGAACAGGCTGCCAACAGCGGGCACCCGGGGGCGGCCCTGACGCTTGGGCAGTACTACCACCGCGGTCATCACCTGGTCCAGGATCTGCGCGCCGCCATGCGTCTGTACCGGGCTGCTTTCAGCAAAGGGAGCGTACACGCTGCGAACAACTTAGCCTGGCTGTTGGCGACCACCAGCAACGAAGAGCTGGCCAACCCGGAACAAGCCATTGAGCTGATCCAACCGTTTGTTATCTGGCTGGGTAATGCCGCGCACCTGGATACGCTGGCCGCAGCCCACGCACGGCTTGGGAATATGGAGCTTGCCGTGCGCATGCAGCGCCAGGCGGTAAACAAGTACGTCAACTCCATGGGCCCGAGCGATGTTGACCAGGGGGCTGAAGAAATGCGTGCCCGTCTGGCCCTGTATGAAATAGATCAACCCTATATCGAATAACCGGAGGCAATCATGGCATCCCCTGACGATTTTAACCTGCTGGAAACCGCAACCCGGGAATGCCCGTTCAACTACCTCAAAACAATCAGAGAACAACAGCCGGTTTACTTTATGGAGGAGCTTGGGGCCTACTACGTTTCTACCTATGAGGATGTGCGCTTCATCAAGAAACATCCGGAGATATTTTCCAACAATATATTTGAACTTGGCGCCCGGCGCGGCAGCGAAAGAAGCATTGCGGAAGAATACCGCGCTGAACACGGTTGGGCCCGGGTATCCACCCTGCAGCGTACCGACCCTCCCGTGCATACCAGCTACCGCAAGCTCATCAACAACGCCTTCACCGTATCCCGGGTACGTAAAATGACCCCCTATATCGAAACCGTCGTAAACGATCTGTTGGACACCATCGTTGCAGAAGGGGATGGAAAAGGGGGGTCCTGCGATTTTGTCTGGGACTTTGCCGTGCCCCTGCCCTGTATTGTCATCGCTGACCAGCTGGGTGTGCCCCGGGACCGGATATGGGATCTGAAGCGGTGGTCCGACGCCATGCTTGCCCCCGGCGGTGGTTTTGTGGATGAGGCTGCAGCCCTGGAATGCGGTAAGCAGGTGGTGCAGGCGCAACACTTTTTTGCGCAAGTGATCGCCGCGCGGCGCGACAAACCCGAAGATGACATCATCACCGACCTGGTGCACAACCGGATTGAAGACCCCCACACCGGCGAGACCCGCAGCCTGACCATGCCCGAACTACAGGATCTGCTGGATCAACTGCTGACCGGCGGAAATGAAACCACAACCAACGCCATCGGCTCAGCCCTGATGCTGCTATTGCAACGCCCGGGCAGCATACAGCGCATGCGCGAAGACCCAAAACTGTTACGCAATTTTGTCGAAGAAGCCCTGCGTTTTGAAACCCCGGTGCTGCATCTGTGGCGGGTCACCACCGCGGACGTTGAACTGAGCGGGGTTAAAATTCCCAAGGGCAGCTCTATAGCAGTGGGTTATGCCTCCGCCAATCGTGATGCCCGGGTCTTTCCCGAAGCTGAGGAATTTATGCTGGAGCGCAGCAAGGCGGGTGCCCATCTGGCCTTTGGCTCCGGACCCCATCACTGCCCCGGTGCTGCCCTGGCCCGTCAGGAAATGTTTTCAACATTTACTATTTTGTTAAAACGCTTAGGGAATATCACCCTGGCCAATCCCCAGGACCCTTTCCATCACATCCCAAGCAGCTTCCTGCGTGGTCTGGAACACTTGCACATCAACTTCCAAGTGGCCCACCCCGAACGCTGGCATCCACAAGCCAGTGTCTACGGTTAGCTGTGGATGCCAGGGGTAACGGCGCGTCAGTCATCCGTTGAGTATGATCGGCGGGGGCGTTCGTGTGTGACGTGCCCATAGGTGACCGTAGCCGACCAGGCAATGAGGCACAGTCCCACCAGGGCCTGGGATCCGGCCAGCAAACGCACCCCGGAGTCGGGGACAATATCGCCAAAGCCCAGGGTGGTATAGACCACCACGGAAAAGTAGACATAGTCCAACCGGCTGCTCATGCCTTGCAG
Source organism: Pseudomonadales bacterium (assembly GCA_028280225.1). Taxonomy (GTDB): domain Bacteria; phylum Pseudomonadota; class Gammaproteobacteria; order Pseudomonadales; family Azotimanducaceae; genus UBA4421. The sequence goes on from JANQMF010000203.1 coordinate 6,663, forward strand.
ACCCCCCACCCCGGCGATATCGCACAGCCAGTAAACCATGGCATAAAGCCAGACCTCCACCACATGGGCAAATAACAAAGCTGACCAGGTCACCAGCAGGGAAAGACGAAAACTACGCACCCGATCCCTCAACTTATCCACTAAGCTGATGGCTTCGGTATGCACCAGAATACAAATCATCGCCATCACACCGGCTATCGCAAGACCAATCACTACGCACCTCTATATATGAAAACCAAGCCAAACCCTTCCATCGGGTCACGGGCACACACCAGGCGTCTACTTTTTCGGGAGACTGCTGGCATTCCTCCAGTGTCCGCGTAAGATATTGTGCTCACTCTATTTGATTGATAAAGCATGTCTACAGCATTCTCACTGAGCCGGAAATCTCGACACCTGATTGCCGGCGTTGCCGGAGCCGCGCTGCTTGTCCTGCTGCAAGCCTGTGCTCAGTCCACCCCGCCTGCCGAGGTCCCACCTACCGAGGTCATTGACGCGTCCGTCCAGTCCGATGCGCCGCCGACCATTCAACCCACGCTGGCTGAAGTCCTGGACAACCAGCCCGAGGCCACTAAAGCCCGCTTTGCGTATCGAAATCCCGGGGAAACCCTCACCTATTTGGGTGTTGAACCGGGTATGACCGTGGTTGAAGCCCTGCCCGGCGGCGGCTGGTACAGCAAGCTGCTGCTGGAATACCTTGGGCCCCAGGGTCACCTGGTAGGGGTAAACTACCCCATGGATCTGTGGCCAAATTTTGGCTTTGCGGACGATGCCTTTATTGCCCGCATGGCCACCTGGAGCACCGATTGGCCCACCCAGGCGGAAACATGGCGCACGCCGGGCAGTGCCCGGGTTTCCGCCTTTGTATTTGGCGAACTCCCTGACGCTGACCACAATAGCGCGGACCGGGTGTTGCTGATCAGAGCCTTACATAACCTGGCCCGCTTCGACGCGAAATACCTGCAAACGGCAATTCGCAACAGTTTTGACATTCTTAAACCCGGCGGAGTGCTTGGGGTCGTGCAGCACGAAGCCCGGCCGGATATGCCGGACAGTTGGGCAAACGGCAGTAACGGGTACCTGAAACGCACCTTTGTGATTGAACAAATTGAAGCGGCGGGATTTGAATTTGTCGGTGCCAGCGAGATTAACCAGAATGATCTGGATATCCCTACTACCGAGGACTTTGTCTGGCGTCTGCCGCCGTCTTTGCGTACCAGCCAGGATGACGAAGCGCTACGTCAAAAGTACCAAACCATTGGCGAGTCTAACCGCATGACTCTGAAATTTGTCAAACCCTCTGCCTGATTAATGGTTTTGCGGCTGTGGGGGGTTCTTTGGGCCACCGTGCTCAGCGGATCACCTCACCTGTATGCGGCCACGGCACAAGTGGCCCTGGCGACAAATTTTCGTGCCACCTATGACGTGCTGGCTAAACAATTCGAAACCGATACACGGCATCATCTGACGGCTGCCGTAGGCTCTACGGGTAAACTTTACGGCCAGATTGTCCACGGGGCGCCGTTTGATCTTTTCCTTTCAGCAGACCAGACCCGGCCGGCATTGCTGGTTGAGCGTGGCCTGGGCAGGGATTCCTTCACCTACGCCAGTGGCCAACTGGTCCTGGCCGGGGCATCCGGTCCGCAGCTGCTCACCAGCGGCACATTTAAACGCCTGGCCATTGCCAATCCCAAACTCGCTCCCTATGGCCGGGCCGCCATGGAAACGCTCACCCACTTGAATGTGGCCGGCAAAACCCGTCCAAAATTGGTGTTCGCCGAAAATGTGGGCCAGGCTGTTGCCATGTATGCCACCGGAAATGCTGACCTGGCGCTTATCGCCCGGGGGCAACTGCAACAACTGCCACCACCCAAACAACAGGGCTGGCCGGTGCCCAACAGCTACCATCAGCCCGTGCACCAGGACGCCCTGTTGCTCAAACGGGGTTATGACAATCCTGCCGCCGTAGCCTTTATCAGTTACCTGAAATCCGATACCGCCATCAGGATCATCCGGCAATACGGCTATCTTGTCCGTGATTGAGTGGTCCGCCATCAGCATTACCCTTAAGCTGGCCGCCGTCAGCACCGCTGCCCTGTGGCTGATCGGTACCCCCATAGCCTGGTGGCTGGCGCGTACCAAACACTTCAGCAAACCCATTGTCGAAGCCTTTACCGCAATGCCCCTGGTACTGCCGCCCACGGTACTTGGGTTTTACCTTCTGATCCTGATGAGCCCGGAATCCCCCCTGGGCCGGCTGTGGGTGTCCGCGGTGGGTGAATCCCTCACCTTCAGTTTTGCCGGACTGGTGGTGGCCTCCATTATTTACTCCCTCCCCTTTATGGTGCAGCCCCTGCAAAACGCATTTGAAAACCTCGGCCCCAAGCCTTTACAAGCCGCGGCCAGTCTGGGGGCATCACCCCGGGATCAATTTTTCAGTGTTGCCGTGCCACTGTCCAAGCGCGGCTTTATCACCGCAACGGTGCTCACCTTTGCCCATACCATTGGCGAATTTGGTGTTGTGCTGATGGTGGGGGGCAATATTCCCGAACGGACCCGGGTCATTTCCATCGCCATTTACGAAAACGTGGAGGTCCTCGACTATACACAGGCGCACATTCTGTCTTTGGGGCTGCTGATTTTCTCCTTTGTTGTTCTTTTTGTGGTCTACGCCACCAACCGTCATTTAAGCGTTCGGCTGGGATAAACATGCTGGAGCTCAACCTGAAACAGCCCCTGGCCGACTTTGATCTTGAGGTTAACTTACAGCTTGAGGCCCTTGGTATTACCGCCTTGCTGGGCCCCAGCGGCAGCGGTAAGACGACACTGTTAAACTGTATTGCCGGGTTCAGCCACCCTCAGGGACAAATTACCTTTAACCACACCCCCTGGCTTGATACCGATAACAAGCTGGCGGTACCACCCCATTTACGCTCGGTGGGCATGGTCTTTCAGGACACCCGCCTGTTCCCTCACCTAAATGTCAACGGCAATATCGACTACGCCATCAAGCGTAATCCCCAATCCACGTTGAGCAAAACCGAGGTCTGTCAAATTCTGGACATTTTCCCTCTGCTGCACCGGCAGACACAGGATCTGTCCGGGGGGGAAAAACAGCGGGTGGCCATTGCCCGGGCATTGCTGGCCAAACCGGCCTTACTGCTCCTGGACGAACCCTTTTCCGCCCTGGACAACACAGCACGACGGGAAATGATTCCCTACATCGACAGACTCAACAAAACCCTTAAGCTACCCGTCATTCTGGTCAGTCATATACAGGAAGACGTTGTCCAACTGGCCAATTATGTGGTTGCCATGGAGCGTGGCAGGGTGGTCGATCAGGGGCGGATCAGCGATGTAATTGCCCATGCCGGAGAAATCGGCATGGTGGAGCGCAGGGATTCCGGTGCCCTGTTGACCGCCACGTTTAAACAAAACAACCCCGACTATCAACTGACCACCCTGGACCTGGAGGGATTTACCGTCCACGTTCCCGGCACCAGCCCTTTACAGACCGGGGATGAAGTCCGTCTGATGATCAAGGCCAAGGATGTCAGTCTGGCCATTCATCCACCCCACAACGTGAGTATTCAAAACGTTCTGCGCGGCGATATTGCGCGCATCACCGCAACGGACCAGTCACCCTTTGCCGAGGTGGTTGTACAGATTGGCGCCCAGCAGTTACATGCCCGGGTGACCCGGATGGCTGCCGCGGATCTTGGACTTACCCCGGGGCAGCCCATTTTTGCCCTGGTTAAATCCGTCAGCTTTGACCGCTGAGCCGTAAAGTTCTTCAGCCCGGGTGGGAGCAACCACCGTAACGCTCAGAGATTAACGTCAACCCCAACCGGACAATGGTCCGAGGCCATAATCTGCGGCCATATAAAGGCATCAGTGACCTTTTTAGCCGCGCTGGGCGAGGCAAAAACATAGTCGATACGCCAACCCACATTGTTCTCCCGCGCGCCGCCAAACTGACGCCACCAGGTATAGTGACCTTCTGCGCCGGGGTGTTGTTTTCTGAAGGTATCCACCCAACCCTGGGCCATCCAATCCGTCAGCACTTGCCGTTCTTCCGGCAGGAAGCCGCTGGATTTTTTATTGGTTTTTGGCCGGGCCAGATCTATTTCTTCGTGGGCGGTGTTGTAGTCGCCGGTCACAAAGACCGGGCCCGATTTTTTCAAGTGCTGAATGCGGGAAAATACCGCTGCATAAAATCCCAACTTGTAGGGCACCCGACTGTTGTCCCGATCCTTGCCGCTGCCCTTGGGGAAGTAGATGCTGATCACCTTGGTGCGCCCAAAATGCGCCTCCAGGTAACGCCCTTCAATATCATATTCCTCCACTCCAAGCTGGGTCACCACCCGGGAAGGTGCCTGTCTGGCATAGATGCCCACACCACTGTAACCCGGTCGTTGGGCAGGGGAAAAGAAGACATGCCAGCCTTGTGCCTCGCGCACTTGCGCCGGCAATTGTTCCGGGAAGGCACGCACCTCCTGCAAACACAACACATCTGCGCCGCAGTCCTGCAAGATATCCACAAACCCCTTTTTGCTGCAGGCCCGCAACCCATTTACATTCCAACTGACAATTCGCACCCTGAACTCCTTATCCTCAAACCGGTCATATTAGCCCACCAGCCCTTCAACGCCGCAGCAAAATAGTTGTCCAGCGCGCCAGATTCAACACATCCGCCATAGCGGCGGCAACGTAGGTCAGTGCCGCCGCCCGCAGAATCTTTTTTACCACCTGCCGTTCTCTTTGTGGCACATAGTTCCCGGCGGTTAACACCGGCAGGGCTTTGCCAAAACTGGCATCCCACTCGATCGGCAGGGTCACCAGATGCACCAGCATGCGCATGATCAGGCCGGACAATCCCGCCAGCACCAGAACCCAAAAGGGCATGGGATGCCGGGTGAGAATACCGATCACCGGGGCCGCCCACATAAAGGCGCTGCCGACACGCGCTACCCGATCTGCCAGGGGCACCAGTTTCGTCCTGACCAGCAGCCGTACATCACCCTGGTGATGCTGCATGGCATGACCCACCTCATGGGCCGCCACGGCAATGGCGGTCAAGGACTTGCCGTTAAATTTGTCTTCGGTGAGGCGCACCTTGCGTTCCAGGGGATCATAGTGGTCGCCAAATTCCGTGACTTCCACCCCAACCCCGGACAACCCCAGACTGGACACCAGGTGTTCAGCCAGTTCTCCCCCGGTGCCCGGCATATTGGGCAGTTCTTCGCCGTGGCGCACCATAACCCAGCGCACCCAGAGTGTAGGCCCAAAGACCAGGACCACCAATACCCCTAAACCTAAGACCCAGGACACACCAGCCCTCCCGCCGATAACGGCCGGTTATAGTGTGGTGGATTTGCACCCAGGTTCGAAGGATTAGTAACCGGTGCTCTCCCGCTGTTCCTCCCGGCCGCCCCTGGCTTGCGCCAATTCTTGCGCGGCATGTTTGGTCATATGCCCGGCGTCGGATCCCAAGGTAACAAAGTTAAATCCCAGGGCAAGGTACTTCCGGGTGTATTCCAGGCTGGAGGTGTGGATGCCAATGGCAACCCCATGTTGTACACACACGCTTTGAATGTGTTTCACCATTTCCAGATGTTCCGGCTCGGGTTGATCTCCCCGCACGGGCAAACCCATGGCCAGGGCAAGATCAGCGGGGCCAATATAGACCCCGTCCAGGCCCGTTGTGGTGACAATATCCTCAACGTTGTCGATACCTTCCCGGGTTTCGATCATGGCAATACAGGCAAGCTGGCCATTCGCCTGCTGCGCATAACCCCGCCCACCGTACAGGGCGCCTCGAATGGGGCCATAGGAGCGGATCCCTTCGGGTGGGTAGCGGCAGGCGCTGACCGCCCGCGCGGCTTCCTCGCGATTATTGACCATGGGTACAATCACCCCGTAGGCGCCTGCATCCAGCGCCTTCATGATTTCATAAGGTTCATTCCAGGGTACCCGCACAATGGGGGTGGCCTCGCTATTGGATATGGCGGGCAGCATGGTAACCAGGTCCGTATAGTCGATCATGCCGTGCTGGAGATCGACACAAACCCAGTCAAAACCCAGTTTGGAAATGGCTTCAGCGGAATAGGCATTCGCCATGGACAGCCAACAGCCGATAGTCTGTTCACCCCGCCGCCAAGCGCTCAGTGACTTGTTTTCCCTCATTCCAGTTTCTCCAAGCTTTGCAAATCGACTACGGCCTCGTTACCCTTTTCTTGGGCATGATCTTCTTCGACACTCTCGTCCACGACACTCTTATCCCCAGCACTCTCGTCCCCGGCATTGGGCAGGTGGGTGGAGACGTTACCGGGCTCGCGTATCTTCCGACAGGCAGAGGTTGCGTTGATCACCCGCTTGGCCAGGCCTTCCGCCAGCACGGAGACACCGCCGGTAGACAGCGCAGCACCAATGGCAGCCCCACTTTGTAAAACCCCAAGGGCGTCGACCACAGGCACGGGATGACGAATTTTGCCCCCCAGTTTAATAAATTTCACCAAACTCGCCACGTTAACCCCAACACCCTCCTTAGCCGAGGGACTCAGGGTGATGTCAATCTTTTCGTCCCCAAGGGTAATGGAGCCGTCGCCAATAATCTGCATCTTGCCGGTTTCAACTACCAGTTGTTTGCGGCTGTTTAACACCCCCTGCTTAACCTCAAAACGCACCAGGCCACACTCAAGCTCGGTTGCGGGGTCTTCCTTGTAGAAAGGATTTAATTTGTTCACGGTCTCCATCAACATGTCCGATCCCACCACTTCCACAAAGTCATTAGCCAGGGTGGCATGCTCAATCATCAGCAGAATTTCCCCGTTCAGGGACTGGACAAGCTGCAAGGCGGAGTTGCCTTTGCCCGACAAATTGACTTTGCTGTACACATCACCACCGGACAACTCTTCGGTGGGCAGGAAACCAAAGTCTTCCAGGCTTACCCCCTGCAGACCAAAGTCCACAGTCAGGGATACCGGCTGGTCGGTACGGGCCCGGTTGGGGGGCAACACTGCCCCCTGGCCGGCTTCTGCCCCCTCCCGGGGTATTGTCCCGGTATCAGCCAGGGACAGGTGCAGTTCACCGGTAAAACCGCTGGCCTCATCCCCGGAGCCCAACCGGCCGCGCAGAGGGTGCACCACAAAGGTGCCCTCACCCGAGGAGATGTCCACATTCACATCACTAAAATTGGCCTGCTGGACGTACAGGTTTTTGGCCCGTAAATTGAAGTTGATCCGGGTTGTGTCCAGCCACCCCCAGTTAATGGGCGTGTTGCTGAACAGGGGGGCCTGCTCCGCAACCGGATCCGCCGGCGGCTGATCTTCCCCGGTTTTATTGGACGGTTCCGTTGCCTTGGCGTCCGGTACCCCCTCTTCGACAATGGGCCATAACAATTGCTCTGCGTGCAATTCCCCCTCAAGATCCAGGGGGGGTTGTAATGTCGTGTTGAGCACCAGAGAAAACCGTTGGCTTGGGCTGCGCAAGGTAAAATCTTCAATCACCGCCAGATTCGGTGAAAATGAAAACCGGCTGTTGATTTCCAGGGGATACATCTGCGCCGGTTGAAAGGGACGGATGGGTATCCATGCCGGCAAACCGGTGCTGGACAAAGTCCATCGACCGGCAAACTCTTCTGCCCGCATTTGCGCCGCCAACTCAACTTGCGTTGCCGCGTCCTGGGTCCCGAACCACAGGTTCAGATCCAACCCCGGGTTTGTAAACAGCTTCCGGACCGCCGCCTCAGCCCGATAGGCGGTACCAGCAGGGTGAGTGACATCCGCGGGCAGCAACTTACCCTGCCATTCGATAACTTCCAGGGTATCCCCCGACCAATCCAATTGACCCTGGTGAATGTCCAGAGCATGTCCGTTAAGCTGCAGGGAGGAGTCCGTCAACCACAATCTGACCGTTTCCGCCACTGCCACTTTGCCCGCGAGTTTCGCCCGGCCCCGTATGCCATCCCCATCCTGGTTCCGGGTAACCGGGGTAAGGTCAGCCTGAAGCTGAAAGGGCATCGAAGCGGCAGCGGCAATGTTGATCTCCCCGAAAACTGCCAGCCCCTGCCGGTCGAGGGTCACGTTGCTGTTCAGATCAATGGTATTTTCTTCCCGTACCAGCAGAAGTTCAGCGGTGATAGGGGTTGTGCCGGGAATCGAGAGTTGCTCAACTTGCAGCCGCTGAAACAGAAATAGCACCCGGGGCAGGTTATTGAGGCTGGGAGCATCAGCGTTACCCGCCCGGGCCTCAGCAGGCTGGCCCTGGCCCGGCTGCACTGCCGCAGTGTTCACTTGAACCTTATCCGCCCGGATACTCCAAAACGGCTGACCCGCCAACCCTGCCCCAAGCGCCACCCCAACCATACCCTTGCTGATATGGATGTTGGTGCTCCCGGGCGTATGGTCACCAACATTAACCTGCACATTCTCCAGGTTCAGTTGCAACGGACGCAGACTTGCCGTCAGGTTTTCCGCGTTAATCCGCACCGTGGATTGAATGGCATTAACCGCGCCAAGCAACCACTGGGGTTGACTGAATAACAGCACAAGTGCCACCACTGCCAGCAACACACCCGTACCCAGCAGAATGCCAAGCCCGGCAAACACGACGCGAAAAATATTGTTCATAACGAGATTTTGACACGCCACCCTGCCCTGCGGATAGCATTTTGCCCCCCAAGCAGACGTCAGGGCACCAAGGCAACCACCCGTGCCGGGGCGCCGGAGCCTCCCTCTACTTTCATGGGCAGAGCAATCAGGAAAGCACCCTTGGGCGGCAGATATTGCAAGCCGGTTAAATTTTCCAGGGCAGGCACATTGGCCGCGGAGATAATCCGGTGGACCTCAAATTCCCGGCTGGGTCCATGATCAATAGAAGCGGTGTCGATGCCAATCAATTTCACGCCGCGTTCAGCCAGTAAATACGAGACCGCCGGGGCGCCAAAACCCGGGAAATGCAGGTGGGTTGTGCGCTTTGGCGTGTCGTCACCCAGATAGGTTTTGGCATCCGGCCAGAAACGGTCCCAACGCGTGCGCACCAAAACGCCGCTGCCCTCGGCAATGGGTCCATATTGTGCTTCAAACGCGGTGACATCAGCCACGGTAAGTTGATAGTCAGAGTTATTGTCCGCTTGCGGCACCACATCGATTACCACCACCGGAAGCATCAACTGGTCCAGGGTAAGTTGCTCCACGGTTTTACCCTGTGCGTCAAAATGAATGGGCGCATCCAGATGAGTGCCGCCGTGTTCCGGAGTACCCAGGGTATAGGCGGAATAAAAATAACCCCCGGGGGTAATTCCGTAGTCCAGCTCACCGTGCTCAAATGCACTGGGTGAACTGGGCCAGTATAGGGTATGGCTATTATAGGGATGACTCAAATCAACGGTCCGCACCCGGTCCAGGACCAGGCTTAACTCCGCAGCGGCCACTTCAGTGTGCGCCAATACCGGTGGTTGCTCCAGGGGGGCACACCCGGCGGCAATCCACAACAGCAGCCACAAGCGCCACACTCTCAAGCCACGCCGTTGATGTAACTTAAAACATAAACCTTTATCCATGTTTGCCGCCAATGGCTGCTAACGGGGATCCATGCCGCGTTTGGCGCGCTCCCGGCTCATCCGCTGGTTATCACTTTCCAACCGCTCACCCAGATCTTCTTCACTGATTGTGCCCGCCATGTGGCCTTGAGCGGTTTTGCCGTTGTACATGATTTTTTTCACAGGGGTTACCGCAAGAATGGTGCGCAGGGGGGAGTCCAACAGGTTATAAAAGAAGTCTTCCCCGGCCTTGTCGCTGGGGCTCACTTTTTTCGACAAGGCGCTGTAAAACCACTGTTTGGTTTCATCGTCATCATAAAATTCACCGTGGCCTTTAAAGGTGATTGCGCCGGAGGGCAGCGCATCGTCTGCCTGCGGGTAGGCCTGGGAACTTACGTTCACCGACACCCGGTTATCCCGGCGAATGGCCGCGGCCCGGTGGCGATGGGCCGCAAAGGTGATCCAGATTTTACCGTCGCGCCAGACAAAGGCGTGGGTAACCCCCACCGGCCACCCATCCTTGGTACCCCACATCAGCACACATTCGGATGAGTTGTGCATAAGCTGATCCACCTCTTCATCGGTAAAGGGGTAGATCGAAACGATTTCGTGATCGTGTGTTTGTGCCATACGGCTGCCCTCCAGGCCTATGTTCTATGTATTAATTGTTAGTCTTATGGTTTGTCAGCCAATCCCCCGTCCAATGGCGCCCGCATAGCGGACATCCGTCGATACCGCTTCAGGTCTGCCGGTTTCGGCGCTTATTGTTCCACTTAACTCTGATGAATTTGATTAGCTGTGATCAACTTTGAGCCGCGTTTGTCCGCTTTTGCCACGGATATCCGCAAAAAGTCTGAGGTCACAGCCGCCCCCTACATCTAACGAACCAGGATCAGCCGCCTCCCAACGTCTGATCTATTCAGGCCGCCACCAGCCGGTTAAGCTATCGGCCGGCTGACCCAAAGCTGGCAGTTCAAAGACTGCTGTGACCGTACAGACCACTCTCTCCGCTTCCTCTGTGCGTAGTTAACTATAACTCCCTTATCGTGTAAACCCGGCTGAATAAGCTGTTTCGCCAGACCAACGGCTTAGTCGGTCAACGCCTGATAAACCTGGGTACGCAGCTCCCGCCGGATGGGATAGGTGGAAGACGGCATAAGCTGGGTTAGGAAAATGACACATAGTTCCTCCTGGGGGTCCAGCCAGAAAAAGGTGCTGGCGGCACCGCCCCAGTGATGTTCACCCGGCGAGGTGATGACCTGAGCTTTAACCGGATCCAGCACCACCGCAAACCCCAAACCAAAGCCAATGCCGTCATAAGAGGTTTCACTCCATACCGGCTGCCCCATGGCGGCCATATCGCTATCTTCCGGCAGGTGATTCATGCGCATGTATTCCACGGTTTTCCGCCCAAGCAGACGCGTGCCCGACAACTCACCGTCGTTCAGCAACATCTGACAGAAACGTGCATAGTCTGCCAGGGTAGAAGTCAGTCCTCCCCCGCCCGAATACAGTTTGGTTGGTTTTAGAAAGCGGCTCTGCCGAGCCGGCTCCTGCAACTTCAAACCACCACGCGGTGCTTTGTCATCCATTGCCGGCCGCCCAACACCGCTCATATCCGGGCCACTTTCCGGCGCGTACAGACTGGCCAGGCGGTGGTGGTTGTCCCGGGCGACGTGGAAATCCGTATCCTGCATGCCCAGGGGGGTAAAGATATGTTGCACAAAAAAGTCCCGCAACGACAGCCCGGACCAGACTTCCACCAACCGCCCCAGCACGTCCGTGGACACCCCATAGTTCCATTGGCTGCCGGGCTGACAAAGCAGAGGCAGGCCCGCCACCCGCTCCACCAGTTGCGCTAAATTTTCCGCAGTGCCGGGAAATTCAATGTTTGCCCGTCGGTACGCCTCATCCACTACGTTGGCACCCATAAAACCGTAGGTTAACCCTGAGGTATGGGTCATCAGGTGACGGATAGTCATCTGCATATCCTGGGGCGCCACATTGTCCACATCACCACCACACCACACCTGGGTGGCGCCAAACTCGGGCAGGAATTTTGCCACCGGATCGTCCAAATGAAACTTGCCCTGTTCATACAACATCATGGCCGCAACCGAGGTCACCGGCTTAGTCATGGAGTAGATACGGACAATCGTGTCCAGGTCAAAGGGTTGTCCCGTATCCTGATCCGCAAGACCTGCCGCCTCTTGCAGCGCCACCCGCCCTTCCCGGGCAACCAATACGCTGGCACCACTCAGACGCTGTTGGTCAACCTGCGCCTTCAACCACCTGGATACCCCGGCTAAGCGCTGGGGACAAAATCCCACCTCCTGAGGATCCACTGTCAACATACTAATTCCCCGTAATTTCCAATATGGAATGCCCATGATGAGTTCGGCCAAACTCGTCCACCGCCCGCACCGACAGGGTGTACACACCCGCCCGCAGCTCATCCGGCAGGTCAGCTTCAAACAGATGGGACGAGGGTGCTGCCTGAACAAAAGACTTTTTGCTGTCCTTGTGCCGGGTAAACGTTTCCAGCACCAGCGGATCGATACGCTGAGTACGGCGCATGGATTGTTCGGGCCCATCGTCAATGGCAAAGTACACCCTGGACTTCGGCCCGCCGTCAAA
>JANQMF010000212.1 GCA_028280225.1 Pseudomonadales bacterium
AACGGGTGCCAATGCATTTTGCCGGTGGTATAGGTGAATGCTGAGGGGACGGTCATGGCCACTGCGCCCTTGTCGACCAGACCCTGATACAGTTGCGGAAAGCGCAGGTCGTAACAGATGGTTAAGCCCACCGGGCCAAGGCAACTCCGGGCCGTGACCAGTTCATGTCCCGGAGCGGTCTGTTTTGACTCTCTGAGGGTGGGGCCATTTTCGATAGCCACGTCAAAGAGGTGAATTTTTCGGTACGTCGCAACAATTTCACCTTGGCGGTCCAGGTAGACACTGGTGTTGTAACAACGATCCGGGTCTTGCGGAACCGCTTCATGGAAACCGCCCAGCAACAATTCGCATTGCAGGTCGACGGCCAGATTCCGGCAGTGTTCCAGAATGGGTCCACCCTCGGGTAAGGGCTCTAAGATCTGCTTTTTGCCTGCGTGCGGTCCCAGATAGGCAAAGGCTTCTGCCCAGGTAATGATATCCGCACCCTGTTCCGCGGCCCGGCGGCTGAGCGCGGTAAGGGTGTGCAGATTAGCGTCCACATCCTGGGATGCGCAGTGTTGCACCGCAGCCACGGTCACCTTGCCCATAAAATTTAACCTTAACGTGTTTTTTCGCGCGCTAGCTTGCCAGCAGACCGTGGATTTTAGCGACTAATTGTTCCGAGTTCAGGGGTTTCTCGAAGACACTGGAAATTCCCGCGCTGGCCAGGTCGTTGGCGTCGATGTTGTGGGGATTCCCGGTGGTCAGAATGACCGGTAGTTCCGGCCGCAGTGCATGGATATCTTCCGCCAGCTCCAATCCGGTCCCCTGGGGCATCAGGTGGTCGGTAATGACCAGGTCAAAACCGTTTGGATTGGCCACAAAGGTCTCCAGCGCCTGGGTGGGCAGGGCCGCATGGGTGGTGGTAAAGGCATTGTCCCGCAACAAAGTCTCCAGGTATTTGGCAACCGAAGGGTCGTCTTCGATCAATAAAACACGTTTGCCGCGTTGCACGCCTCGTGGTTGTTGATGTTGCGGCAGGTAGACGGTGAAGCGGGCACCACCGTCGGCGCGGTTGCCCGCGTGGATGTGCCCACCGTGCTCGTGCACAATGCCGTGCACAACAGATAACCCCAGCCCGGTCCCCTGGCCCACGCTCTTGGTCGTATGGAAGGGGGTGAAAAGCTGTCCCACATTGCCGGTAATACCGTTGCCGCTGTCTTCTATTTTCAAGGCCACATAGTCGCCGGAAAATCGATTCATACAGGAGGTACAGGTCAGATCTTTCAGGCTGACACTGTCCAGGTAGAGATCAATTTTGCCGCGGTTGTGCATCGCCTCCGCGGCATTAATCGACAGATTGACCAGCACCTGTTGAATCTGTTCCGGGTCGATATACATATAGGGGGCATTCGCCGGTAGATGGGTTTCGATTTCCACGGTGGCCGGCAAACTGCCCCGCAGCAGCTCCTGGGCCTGGGTCAGGGTATCCACAAGATTAAGTTGTTGGGGTTCGGGGGGTGCATTGCGGCTATAGACCAGAAGCTGTTTAACCAGATTGGCCCCGCGCCGGCCGGAATCTTCAATTTCATCCAGGTAGCGCAGCAGGGTAGCCTGGTTGGAAAGACTGCGTTTGTCCTTGGCCAGTTCGGTAAAGCCAAGAATACTGGCCAGAATATTATTAAAGTCATGGGCAAAACCGCCGGCGAGCTGGCCCAGGGTCTTAAGCTTTTGTGCCTGTTGCAGGGATTTCTGCAGCATGCGGTGTTCTTCTGCCAGGCTTTTTGCGATGTGTAGCTCTTTGTTGCGCCGGGACAGATCTTCCGAGCGGCGGTAAGCGTTCCAGCGCGCCCGTTCCGCCTGCTGCAGGCGCCTGCTCAAGGCGATGGAGAAAAGGGCAAGTTCCAGCACCGACCCGATGTGGATGCTGTGGTGATACAGCGGCTGCGGGTCCAGCACGGCAAATATCATCAATACGTTGATCAACCCGCCCCCCACAAACATACCGTTTGCAATCAAGAACAGCAGGCCACCGGGCAAACGCCGGATAGTAAAATACAAACTGGTACCGAAAACAAAGCTGAGCACCAGAGGGCTCATCGCGGTCAGCAGCGTATAAGAGACCGGGCTTGGGGTAAACGCCACGGTTAACCCCGTACACACGCCAATTACCTGAAATATGCGGTGGACGATGGCCAGGCGGCGGCTGTGCTGCGCCACATTCAAAAAGCGCAGACTCAACTCCAATAGAAAAAAGGCTAAGCCGGACCAGCCCAGGGCCAGCATCGGCTGTTGCAGCTCCGGGGAATTTGGCCACACAAACATGGCGCCAAGTCCGTCTGCCACGGACAAATACAAAACCAGGCAGGCGGCATACAGGCCAATCACCAGATAGGTTTTGTCCCTGGTGCCAAAAAACAGGGCCAGGTTGTACAACACCAGGATGATGACCACGCCGTAGTACATCCCCAGCAGGGCCACAAGGTCGGTGTAGTAGTTCGAATACTCCGTTGTGCTGGCAAAGACAACCGGATAATTTGCCGCTGACTCTCCAGCGTCAAAAACGTAGACGTATTCGGATCCCGGCGGCAGGGGGAAGGCGTACCCTGGGGTGGACAGTGGACGTTCATTGAACGGACGGAGGCTGCCGCTGTGAAAGCGTTCCACAATCTCCTTGTCGATGGTGACATAAACATCAAAGCGGAACAGCCAGGGATTTTCTATGGCAAAAATACTGACGCGGTCACTGGGGGGCACGGTGTATCGCAGCCAGCGCGGTGTTTGGGTGTATCCAAAACTGGCGGGCCCTTGCCGGGTCTGCCAGGCTGGATCATCAATGACTTTGCGGATGTCGCTGAATTCAGCGTTGGCGGATTGTGCGGGTGTTAAAATATCGTACGTAGGCGATGGCTGTGGTGTTGCCAGGCCAAGTTGGGGGAGAGCAAATATCAAAAAAAACGGTAAGCGCCCAAAGAAGGTTGTTAACAGGTTTTTCAGAACTCCTCCCCAGGGTTCTCGATGTCAACATGTCCTTATGTATACATGTGTCGCGGGCGCGGCTGATACGCTTAAAGCGCTGTTATCCAGGGGGTTATTAGATATCGTCCGGAAGCGTACAGTCAACCTTCATGCCTAAATATTCTTCGATTGCGGGTAAATTAAAAGCATCATCTTCAGCCACAAAGCTGATGGATGTGCCGTCCGCGCCGGCCCTGCCGGTTCTGCCGATACGATGCACATAATCTTCAGGGTCTTCAGGCAGCTCATAGTTGACCACGTGGGTTACACCGTCGACATGGATACCCCGGCCGGCAACATCCGTGGCGATCAAATATTTCAAGTTGCCTTCCTTAAAACGATTCAGGGTTGCCAACCGTTTTCGTTGGGGAATGTCCCCGGCTAAGGCTTCGCATTGAATATTCTGCTTTTGCAAAAACTTAACCACCCGGTGGGTCTGGTCGCGGCGATTGGTAAAGACAATGGCGCGTTCGGTCTTGGCATGTGCAAATAACTTGAGCAGGGCGGCGTCTTTTTCTTTGTTGCCGATCAGCCAGAATTTCTGGTCAACGGTGTCCGTGGCAACCTGTTCCGGTTCAACCACAATGTGTTCTGGGTTGATGGTCCAGGAGTCTGCCAGACGCATCACTTCTTCGTTAAAGGTTGCCGAGAAAAAGAGTGTTTGCCGTCTACGCTTGTGTGGAGTTTGATAAACGATGCGGCGAACGTCCGGGATAAAACCCATGTCCAACATGCGATCCGCTTCATCAATCACCAGCACTTCAACGTGTTTCAGGGATACATCGTTGCGATTCAAAAAGTCGATCAGACGACCCGGGGTGCCGATCAGGAGGTCAACGGGCTTTTTGGTCAGTCTTTCCCGCTGCTTTTGCATATCCATGCCGCCAACCACACAGACCGTGCGCTCGTCCATATATTTCGACAGTGCCTTGGCATCCCCTTCAATCTGCAGGGCCAGTTCCCGGGTAGGTGCCAGAATTAGCGCGCGTGGGGCACCCAGGGGTGGGGTTTCCTGCAAGGGGTTCTCCCAGAAACGGGTCAAGAGCGCAATCAGGAAGGCAGCGGTTTTGCCGGTGCCGGTCTGGGCTTGCCCGGTTACATCATAGTCTGACAAAGCAAAGGGCAGGGCGTCGCTTTGAATGGGCGTGCAGTATTCATAGCCCAGTTTGTCAATGGCCCGCATAATGGGCAGAGGTAAGGCAAAGTCGTGGAAGCGGGTTTTGCCTTCGACCTCAGGCACAACAAATTCATCTAGGGTCCAGTCATGCATAGTGGTTTATCTGTGTTGGTAAGGGGATAGGGAAAATAAAAAGCTAGGTGCCATTCAGGCGGTTACGCACTGACGCCAGTTTCACACATAGGGTCAGCACTTGCATAGCCACCTCAAGCTCCTCCAGGTCTGCAAATGTAGGTGCAATTCGAATGTTGTTGTCCCTTGGGTCTTCACCATGGGGAAAGGTGGCACCGGCATGGGTTAAGGTCAGCCCCACGGCCTTGGCCATGGCGATGACCTGTTGTGCCAAGCCGGGCTGCAGATCCAGGGAAACAAAGTAGCCCCCCTTGGGTGAAGTCCATGATGCGATATCAAGCTCTGCAAGTTCACTTTGCAGGTATTTAAGGACAAGTTCAAATTTTGGCCGCAGCAGGGTGGCTTGGGCCTGCATGTGTTCTTCAAGACGGCCATTGAGAAAACGCGCGTGGCGAAGCTGATTAACCTTGTCAGAGCCGATGGTCATCAGCCCCAGCTGTTTCTCCAATTGCGCAAGGACCAGTTCGCTGGCAGCAATAAAGCCAATACCGCCGCCGGCAAAAGTGATTTTTGAGGTAGAACCAAATTGCACCACGTGATCCGCGGTATTTTGTTCCTGTGCGCTGAGAAACACCGATGCCAGGGATTCCGCGGGGAAATAAAGGTCGTGCACCGCGTAAGCATTGTCCCAGAGCACCACAAAGTCGTCAGCTGCCGCCAGATTGCTGAGACCGGCAATACCCTCTACAACACCCTGGCTGTAAATACAGCCGGTGGGGTTGGAATACTTTGGCACACACCAGATCCCTTTGATGCTTGGGTCCTCGGTCACCAGGGCTTGGATCTGTTCAAGATCAGGTCCCTGGGGGGTCATATCAACATTGACCATCTCTATACCCAAGGCAGCCGTCAGGGCAAAGTGCCGGTCGTAACCGGGTACCGGGGTAAGGACCTTAACGGTGGGACTGTTTCTCCATGCCCGGTGATCACCCCACAGCCCCGGGTGCAGGGCTGTGGATACAACAAAGTGCATCAGGCTGAGGCTGGAATTGCCGCCTGCAATAACATTTGCCGCCGGAACCTTAAGAATGTCGGCGCCGAGTTGACGTGCTTCGGTGATGCCCCGCAGATTACCGTAGTTGCGCACATCGGTCCCGTCTTCGGCAAAGTAGTTGCCGTCGATAACAGCGTCCAGACCGTTGCTGAGATCCAGTTGATCAGCCCCGGGTTTCCCCCGACTCAGATCCAAAGACAGGCGATTGCCGCCCACGTGGCTGTACTCCCGGGCGAGTTCCGCTTCGAGGGTTTGCAAATTTTCAACACTGTATTGGCTTAAGGGTTTGCTCATAAGCTCAGTTGCTCGCCTAACCCCAGCATCAGGTTAAGATTTTGCACGGCAGCCCCGGCAGCCCCCTTGCCCAGATTGTCGTACCGCGCGGTCAGTACAAGCTGATCATTGTTGCCCAGAACCATAAGTTCCATGTTATTTGTGCCGTTGGTGGCCACAGGATTCAGATAGGTCCCTTCAGCCTCCAGTTGCGCGGCGCCGCTGCGCACCTGAATAAAGGGCTCTTGCGCATACTGCTGTTCAAGCGCGCGCAGAATATCCGCTGCACCACCGTTCAGTTCCGACTTGAACAAGGGGATATGTACCAACATCCCCTGATAATAGTGGGCTACAGTGGGGCAAAATATCGGTGCCTCCCGGGTACCCGAATGCACACGCATTTCCGGGACATGCTTGTGATCCAGTGTCAGCGCGTAAGCCTGGGCATGTAAGGGGCTGGCTTTGTCGATGGCCTGGGCTTCGTGGGTTTCGATCATCTGGCGTCCGCCACCGGAATAACCCGAAACGGCGTGACAGCGCAGCGGTAGTGCCGCATCGATAATGCCCGCCTGGATCAGTGGGCGAATCAGCAAAATAAACCCTTGCGGATAACACCCCGGATTGCTGACAAATTGACTATTGGCGATGCGGTTGCGCTGTTGCGGATCAAGTTCGGGTAAACCATAGGCCCAAGCCGGGTCTGTACGAAAGGCGCTGCTTGCATCGATAATTCGTGCCCGACCGTCAGCCAGGGTGACGGCTTCACGGGCAGCCTCATCCGGTAAACAGAGTATGGCGACGTCACACCCGGCTAAACACGCGGCCCGGGCCTCCGGGTCCTTACGCTGGCTATCATCCAGATACAACAAATCGATATCCTGCCGGGCGGACAAACGGTCGGTAATTTGCAGTCCCGTCGTGCCGGCCTGGCCGTCGATAAATACCTTAAATTGTTGCGCCATAGTTATATCCATTTCGCCCACGCGGGCGAAGGGGTGCGGTTAGCGGGGCAGTCAATTGCAAATTGTTGCAAATGGTTGCGCAAAGGGCGGGTATATTAAGGGTTGGCGAGGATTCTGTTAATCAAAATTTTGCCCGATTCCACAGCCAGAACTTCTTGAGCAGCTGCCAATAAACCCAGGCACCGGCCAGGGGCAGGAGCATGGTTTGCAGGATAAAGATGGTAATCAGGCGAATCATGTCTTCAATACTGGATTCAATCTTCTCCCGCACGTTGGTTAATTGGGCTTTTAGGTCCAGGGATTGGCTGGAACTGTCCAGAAACTGCTTCAGGTGGGTACCGGTGCGATCAAGGAAGCCGGCTTCTTCCTCTGCCTGGGCATGGGTGGATTCTTGTTGTAAAGCTTCGATGGCGGTGGATGTGCTGCTCAACTCCGCTAAGGCAAGGTCCTGGGGTTTGGCTAAAAAGGTGGCATCCAATACATGGCAAACCAGCAACACCGCGGCCAGCAAAAACCGCACAAAAATCACCGCAATAACAAATTGAGCAACACCCGCCAGCCATCTTCCGGCGGTTTCCCCCCGTTGTTGCAAACCCCACAGCAGCGTGACGTACAGCAGGGTGCTGAGGGTCAGCAGCGCGGAAATCCAGGTATGCGATACCATTTCACCCAGGGTGATTTGTATACCCAATGAAACACTTGCCGCCAGGGCAAGCAACGAAAAACGTTCAACCAGATCGTTGAGGGGGTCGAGGATTTCTCCCAGAGTCAGGGTAACTCCTACACCCACGGGTTGAATGGCGACTTCCGTGCCTTGGGCCACCGAGATCACACCATTCATGGTGCGGGCCACGGCGGCCGCGGCGAGTGCCTTTTTGAACAGCAAGGTGGTGTTTTGATGGGCAAGCTCGTCAGCGCGTCCGCTCCAGGACAGGGCCACCAGCGCCAGTAGCAACACCGTGATAAGCCAGCGGTGCCAAGCAGGGTTAACAGGCAAATTGACCTCGTCTTTACCTTGTCAAGGCGTTAAACGATGGCTTATGCAACCGCCATGGTTTGTTGAGCCTTGTGTAGTTCGATGAACAACGATTCTAACTTCTCGGTGATGGCGTTGGTCAAGGTGGTTCTGTCCAGATTAGACATTTCCGAGATCATTGCGGGCCGGACCCGATGCAGATGCAATACCGGCCAGGACTGTTCCAACTCACGCAGGTCCCCCTTGGCAAGCACGGGCAGGAACGGGTCGTCGTTGGGCCTGCTGCGCATAATGGTGCGTAAACCGGCTTCGAAAGGCACCTGGCGTTTACCCAGGGAACGATTTGCATCCACGTTTGCCAGGTAAAGGCCACTTTTTCCGATTAACTGGCCGGGAATAATGTTCAAACCCGTGGCGGTTACGCTGCCTCGATTGATGTGATAGTACGTATCGTGAAAGGCGCCGGCGTCGGGGAGGATAACCAGTTTGCGGTCCCAATCCTCGGGAAAAAACATATTGTATGTGGAGTAAATCTGCTCCACCGAAGGGGAATAGACACACAGGGTGGTTTCGAATTGACGAACAAACTCCATGGCGCGATCAGCCTGGCTAAACTCGTCCAGATCCCAGGCAAGGTCGGAATTTGTGGGCAGTTGCGATGACATGATAATCCTAGATTGAATCCCTTCATTGCTCTATGCCAACAGTCTACTTTGATTGTCGACAACCGTACCCGGGTGTCGTGTATAAACGTGAACCCCGTCGCGATAATTGTGTTATGCGGGTCGCAAATTTGTCAGGCCCTGCACAAAATTTTCAGCAAATATCCATCTGAGGAATATGGGGTGTGGGGAAGGGATTTTCCGCCAGGCTTTTAAGCAGCGGTTGATCCGGATACAGGTGCCGTGCCTCATGTATAAAACGCAACTGCCGGAAACCGTCAAACCACTGATTTAACATGATATGCCGCTGCCGCGGATCTTTGTGAGCCTTGTGAATCCGGGCAAAAATTGGCCCTAGTCCCAAACGGTCCAGCAGGGCTGAGGCTTGCCCAACACCGGGGATAGGGGTTGTATTGAATGATCTGGACTCGTCCTCGTTCTTGTCGATGGCCAGTTTGTCAATGACCGCCAAGGCATCCCCCAGGAGGTCAAAGCTCCGGGGATGATAACTCAGATAAAGCAGGCCGGACGGCTCTTGTGCCAATAGATCAACTATTTTCTTAAGTGCCGGCCCTGTGCCGAATGGAACCCGTTGGGAAAGCCGGGCCTGCAGCGTGATCTGCACGTTCGGCTTAAACTGCACGCGTGCGGTTTTAGCCACCTTGTTCAGCAGGTAAAAGTCTTCTGCGGCATTGCGCCTTGGTGTGCCCCGGACCTGTGCGTAGGTCCCTGAGTGGATGGCGATGGTACTCCCCAGGGTGGGAAAGGCATAAGAGGATCCGGCGTGGGACAGGCCGGCAACGTAATAGGCCATATGGGCGTCGTAAAGCTGTGCAGCCCGATGCAGGCGGGGCTGTGTCGAACGGTGGATATGGCCAAAAACACAGGCTCCGAACCGTCCTAACGGTTCCGCAAAGTAATTGTCCGGGAGTTGGGCGTCAGCGTCGGTCTGGTAGATCCAGGGTGATGTCACCACCCCCGAACGAATGAGCTTAAGGGCAATATCACAGCCGATCTTGCGGGCCAGACCCACCCCCTCTTTGTGGGCGACAAATTTGCCGGCGCTGGCGCGATCAACAGTGAGGGTATCCGGCCTGGGAATAAGTTGTTCAAGCAGGGTTTGAGTTTGGCTGATGGCCTGGGCGGGTGCATTGTCCGGCACATTCACCACCGCAATGGTCAACACCCGGTCTGACGGGGTGGGCAGAATACGATCCAGGCAGGTCTGGTTGTTATCCAGGGGTTCATCGTAAATGGGCACTACCAGAACACGGTCGTATCGGGACTTTAAATGCCCCAAATGTCGGGTGCAGGTCCGGCTTTCCGGTTCTGCGTGGCGTTGCAGATACTTGTCGATTACCGCATATTCAGCGGTCATCACTAATGCAAATTGGCTGTTATGGGAAGCTGAAGCATAATCTGCCCCTCGATTTTGCTGAGTTGCGCAAATCGTTGTTGAACCTGATCTGTTGGACAATATTGGTGGGCAAGATCAAGAAACAGCAGCCAATGCCGGTCTTCGCTGGTGGCAATGCCACGATAAAATTTCCGCAAATCCTCAGCGGCCACGGCCTCGGCAATTAAACTGAAACGCTCCGCACCCCGTCGTTCGATCACTGCCCCGGTCACCAGACGGTCGAGCAGAAAGTTCTCCGGTCCGCGACGGATGTGTTGGTTGAGGGCGTTGACATAAGGATCTTTGGCATCAGGCCCGGGAAAAATCCCCCTGGATAACATCAGGCGCACCACCTCCCGATAGTGATTCAACTCCTCAACCGCCAGGTCGACCATGGCCGTTAACAGCTCAGGCTGGTCCGGGTAGTGGGAGGCCACGCTCATGGCCATGCCGGATGCTTTTTTTTCGCATGAGGCATGATCGCGAAGAAAGTCGTCAAAATTATCCAGAACCACATCCAGCCAGGCAGATGGGCTGGGGGTGAGTTCAACTTCCGGCCGGGTTGCAGAGGCGGCATTCATCGCTGGTAAATGTGATTCAGCCATTGGGCAATATGGCTGATTTCTTCCGGACAGACCTGGTGGCCCATGGCATATTCATGCCACTCTACCTGGTAGTTAAGTTGAGTCAGCGCCTCTCTTGAGGTAATGGCCCGGGTGATGGGAATCATGGGGTCGCTAAGCCCGTGGGCCATAAATATGGGGGTATCTATGCTGGCAAAGCTCAAACGTTCAGCCACGTGTTCAGTATCGTGTAAGTAGGTGGACAGGGCCATGATGCCGCGCAGCGGTGAAGCAAAGCCTAAACCAAGTTGCAGGGCGACCACCCCACCCTGAGAGAATCCCGCCAGGCAAATATCAGTGGTAGCCACACCATTTGCCGTTTCCCCCTCGACAATCGCAGCCACCGCTTGAGCCGCGGCGTTGATGTCCTCGGTGCCGGATAACGGCGCGCTGGGGTCGATGTCATACCAGCCGCGCATCTCCATGCCGCCGTTGATCGTGATAGGCCTTACCGGCGCGTTGGGAAAGACAAAGCGCAATGGCTGGGCCAGTTCCAGCATCGGCACGATGGGTTCGAAATCCGTGGCATCGGCCCCCAATCCGTGCATCCAGATGACCGTCCCTGCGGGGTTGTCACCGGTTTGGGTTTCCAGGCATTCCAAAGGTTGTGCGTATAGGTCGGACATAGATGTGGGATTCCCTTTAACTGGTGGGTGTTGCGTCTTGCGCTATTGTGCTGGTGCTGGCTGTCCCGGCGCAAGGCAGACATAATAGAACCATGAGCGAAGTGGATGACGGATTAAATAGAGGCGGCAGTAAAGACCTGCGAGGCTTGCGCCCGGCCTTGGCGTTTTTAGCGCCCTATAAGAAGCAGGTTATTTTTGCCAGCGTGGCCCTGATTATAACCGCGGGGGCCACATTGTCACTGGGACAAGGGATCCGCATGGTGATCGACAGCGGTTTTGCCAGCGGCGAGGCTGACGTGCTGGTTGAATCTTTGATGTTATTTGCCGGTTTTGTTGTGCTGCTGACCGTTGGCACCTTTGTGCGCTTTTATTTTGTGTCCTGGGTGGGTGAGCGGGTCAGCGCGGATATCCGGCAGGCTGTGTATGCCCACCTGTTACACCTACACCCGGCTTTTTTTGAAGAAAACGCGCCCGGTGAGATTCAATCCCGCATCACCACGGATACCACGCTGCTGCAAACCGTGATCGGCTCCTCGGTCTCCATTGCCCTGCGTAATGTACTGATGTTCCTTGGCGGGGTGACCCTGTTATTTATTACCAACGCCAAGTTGTCACTTATCGTATTGGCCAGTGTTCCCTTTGTGGTCCTGCCCATCGTGTTGTTTGGACGCAGAGTCAGACAGTTGTCGCGTACCAGCCAGGACCGCCTGGCGGACGTGGGCAGTTATGCGGGTGAGAGTCTGCGCCACATTAAGGTGGTACAAGCCTTTAACCACCAGGATATTGACGAGGCTGGTTTTGCGGTGCGCGTGGATGAGACATTCCGTATTT
This sequence comes from Pseudomonadales bacterium, assembly GCA_028280225.1. Classification (GTDB taxonomy): domain Bacteria; phylum Pseudomonadota; class Gammaproteobacteria; order Pseudomonadales; family Azotimanducaceae; genus UBA4421. Next base: position 11,650 of record JANQMF010000212.1, read on the forward strand.
CTATACAACGCATTCGGCAACGGGCACTACTGGTGGCTGTGGTGATGTTGCTTGTCTTTGGGGCGGTCGCCACCATGCTCTGGGTGGGTGGCCAGGACGTACTGGCCGGCAATATCAGTGGCGGTGAACTGGCCGCATTTATCTTTTATGCCTTTATTGTTGCCGGGTCGGTGGGTGCCATCAGCGAAGTGCTAAGCGACTTGCAGCGGGCAGCGGGGGCAACCGAGCGCCTGATGGAGTTACTTAACTCCCCAAGTGAAATTATGGCGCCAGCCAACCCCCAACCTTTGGATAAGAGTAATCTGGCGCTCAGTTTTGTGGATGTGTCGTTCAGCTATCCCAGCCGCCCAACCCAGCGGGTACTCAAGGCGGTGAGGTTTCGTGTTGACAGCGGCGAGATGGTGGCCCTGGTTGGCCCCTCGGGAGCGGGTAAAAGCACCTTATTCGATCTGGTGCAGCGGTTCTACGATCCTCAGGGTGGGCAGATTGAACTGGCGGGGCAAGATATCAGGCAATTGGATTTAAACAATCTGCGGGGACAGCTGGGTTTTGTGCCCCAGGATCCGGTGTTGTTCTCCGGCACTATAAAAGACAACCTGGTGTATGCCAGTCCCACTGCGGACATGGCTGAAATTGACCATGCACTCGTGTTGGCCAAGGCTGATGGATTTGTGAATCAACTGCCGGATGGCATCAACACACGGGTTGGGGAGGACGGGGTTGGCTTATCCGGTGGACAACGTCAGCGGTTAGCCATTGCCCGGGCTTTGATCGCCCAGCCCAGGATTCTCCTGCTGGACGAAGCAACCAGTTCTCTTGATGCAGAGAGCGAACACCATATTCGGGCCAGTATTGACGGTTTGAAGGGTAAAATGACCATCCTTGTGATTGCCCATCGGCTGTCGACGGTGCGGCAAGCGGATCGGATTATGGTACTGGATGACGGTTGTCTGGTGGGTTGTGGCACTCACGAGAGTTTGTTGGCGTCAAATCCCCTGTATGCCCGTTTTGCCCGCATGCAGTTTGCAGCCTGAATCCGGCCCTTCAGTCCTCAAACAAGCTCAGTTGAAAATCCGTATCCGCATTGTTCAGCCTGACTCCAATGCCGATTAAGCGCACGGCTTTTTTCTGTCTTTCCCACGCGATATCGAATAACTGTTGGTACGCCTGGAGGTTGATGAGGGTACCGATATTTGCTGCCGTTGTGGTATCAAAATCTGAAAAACGCACCTTAATGGTGCGTCCTGCAATCCTGTGAGCACAATCCGCCCGAGCAATTCGGTTTTCCAGTTCACCTAAAAGGACTTCAAGCGCATCGGTGCAGGCGGCGCGGGTGGCCAGATCTCTTTCGTAAGTGCGTTCCACGCTCAGAGATTTGCGGATTCGTTGGGTCTTTACCGGCCGTTCATCCTGACCACGGCACAGATCGTATAAGCGAGTGCCAAATTTCCCAAAGTGCTTATTCAGCTTGGTGATAGACTGTTTTTGTAAGTCTGCGCAGGTATAAATGCCCAGGTCTTGCATACGCCTGGCGGTCACTGTACCAACACCGAGGATCTTGTTGACCGGCAAGCGGGCAACAAAGGTTTGGACCTGGTCAGGACTGATAGTGAACTGGCCGTCCGGCTTGTTCCAATCCGAGGCAATTTTCGCCAGGAATTTATTTGGCGCAATACCCGCGGAGATGGTAATTCCCAGGTGCTGACGCACTTTTTCCCTGATTTCCCTGGCGATCAGCGTTGCGCTGCCACCGGCATGACTCGCATGGGTTACGTCCAAATACGCTTCGTCTAAGGAGAGTGGTTCAATAAGCGTGGTGTATGCCGTGAAAATTTTGTGAATTTTTACTGATTCAGCACGATATTTATCGATGTTCGTGGGCACAACCACCAGGTCGGGGCATATTCTAACGGCTTGGCTCATAGGCATGGCAGAATGTACACCAAATTCCCGGGCCTGGTAATTGCATGTGGCCACAACCCCTCTTTGACCTGGTTTTCCGCCCACCGCAATTGGTTTGTGGCGCAGACTTGGATTGTCCCGCATCTCCACGGATGCGTAGAAACTGTCGCAGTCTGCATGAATAATCTTCCTCATTTATGCAATATACCCGGCAAAGAACGTAAAAATGTTGTGCGAAGGACTCCCAATTCGTGAATTGATTGGTTTAGAATGTAAAAAAAGGAGCACAAGAACAACCAACGGTTGGTCACAAAGGTCAGAAGCTGCGGATACAGTAAAAGCAAAAAGTAAAAAGCAAAAGTAAAAAGCAGTACTAATAAGCAGCGATAAAATAAAAAGCAGCAACAAAAAGCAGTATCCAAAAGCAGTACTAAAATACTAAAGCGGCAATCGACGGCAAACAAAAAAAGACCGAGATATAAAAAGACCGAATTACAAAAAGACCGAGAAAACAGGTGGGGGCTTAAATCATATAGACCGGTTGAACCGTGATGTGCTTACTCGGTGTTACCAGCAGCCGGCATTCAATAAACAAATCCCTTTTGCCAAATAACAATCCACAAACGGATGGACCGGGTTTTGCTGAACTGTCAGCAGAACAACAAAAGAAAACAGGCGAACAAAATTAGAATGATGAAAAATGTGTGAATGCGTGAACAGTCCAAAAGGCGGCAATAGTGAAAAACCCGAAGGCCACCCAGCAGCTGGTAACAAAACGTGTAAGGGAGCCAGGTAGTGGGTCCACTGTCAGGGTTTAAAGTTATTGAACTGGCGGGTATTGGCCCTGGTCCTTTTTGCGGGATGATGCTTTCGGACATGGGTGCTGAAGTTATTCGTGTGGAGCGGCTGGCACCTGCCGCACAGGCACCGAAGGATGTGCTTGCGCGAAATCGCCGTTCCATTGCGCTGGATTTAAAATCACCCGAAGGGGTGGAAACGGTTCTGCGCCTGGTGGAATCTGCGGACGCTTTGTTTGAAGGTTTCCGCCCGGGCGTCACTGAGC
>JANQMF010000230.1 GCA_028280225.1 Pseudomonadales bacterium
GAAAAAAAATCTACGCCGGCACGTACCATCTTTTCAGGCGTATAACCCCGGCACACCAGACGTTGACTCAGGTCCGGCACCGGCGATTGGGCGGTATCCACCAGCAGGAGGTCATAAATATTTGACCAGCTCTGTGCCCACATATTACCCAGGAGATCCGCCCGGATTGGGCTGTCCGGTGGGACCACATCGTCACCGTAGGCCTGGTTGAGTTTTGCACGCACGTGACAATGCAACGCCTTGTAGAGGGGTGAAACCTGCGCCCACAAACGCATCATCTCGGCGCTGAACTCATCAGCGGGCATTTCGTAGCGCAAGCGCCACATTTCTCCCGTGTCCGCATACCCCAGCTCCCTGGCGCCCTGATTGGCCAGGGATACCATGTTGGCATAGTCTGCCGCCATGGGCTGGGTGACCTCGCGCCACTTGTGCCACATCTGTGCAAGCTGCCGGGGATCTCTAACCGTTCCCATCAGGGTTTCCAGGTCGTTTCTGGACACGGTTTTGTCACCCAGTTGAACGGTGCCGGTGGAATACAGCGTGGCCATGCGGCTGTTGGTTTCCGCCAGACGGGTGGCTGCTCCGGGCTCATCAGCCGCCGCAAGGTTAAGCCCTAACTTGATGCGCTCCAGTTTGCGGCGCAATTCAGGGGATACCTCCACCTTGTTGTATCGTGCGGCTGCTTTGGCAAATTCAACCTTGTGGGCGGTATCTTCCGCGTTAACCCGGGTAAACAACCAGTTGGAATCAAAGTTGATGTAAGTTGCCCGTAACCAGGAAACCCGGGAACGGTATTCACCAAACTCTTCATAATGGCGTTCGGCCCGGGTAACAAAAGCCGCCGGGTCTTCCAGGGGTGAATCGTCAGATTGCTCCTGCTGCGTTGAGCAGCTCATGATCAGGGTGGTGATAAGAATCAGGCCCGGATATTTCACATTTGCTCCATCTTGTTCTGCAGGCGCCGCATGCCGCTGAGCCAGCGTTCCAGGTCATTGTGTTTGCGGTCCATCCAGGTCTGGGCAATGGGGTCTGTGAGGATAAGAAATTGCTCTTCAGCCATGGCGTCGATAACCAGTTGCGCCACGTCTTCCGGTTCCTTAATGGGTCCCGCGGCCTGGCTGGCAAGGGGGGAATCCGTATTCCCCAGCATAGGGGTGCGCACGCCCAGGGGAGCCAGCAAGGATACCCGGATACCCTTATCGTGATAGGTGATGGATAACCACTCCGCCAAACCCACCACCGCATGTTTGGTTGCCGCGTAGGTGAGGTTACCGTGGGTGGTCAAAATACCGGCCATGGATGCGGTATGTAAGAGGTAGCCGCTGCCCCGGGCCAACATGTCCGGGAGTACCGCCCGGACAGTGTAGACGTGGGCCATCACGTTCACCTCCCATTGTTTTTGCCAGACCTCGACGGGTGTACGCAGCGGATCTCCACCGGTGGCTATGCCGGCATTGTTGAACAGTACGTCGATGGGTCCTAACTCCGCCTGGACGGTGCGTATCATGTCATTTACGCTGGCTTCGTCAGCCACATCACAGCGGATGCCCAGGCCGCCAATTTCTCCGGCGGTGGCTTGGGCCCCAGTCTCATTGGTGTCCACCACGGCAACCTGAGCACCCAGCCGGGCCATGGCCCGGGCCGTCGCTTGACCAATACCACTGGCGGCTCCGGTGATCACAACAACTTTGTCTTTCAGTTCCATATCAGATTCTCCGAATAGTGGGTCCAGGCCCATTGGATGTTTATGCCCATGTCAGTTTGGGTCTACCGCAATGGCATCGATCAGACCCCATTGCAGCGCCGTGCGGGCGCTCAGCGACCGGTTGGAAATGGCCAGCAGGGCAGTGCGTTGGCGGCCGATACGGCGTAATAAGCTGACCGTGCCCCCGGCCCCGGGAATTAAGCCCATGGCAATTTCCGGCAGGCGAAATTGAGTATCCGGATGGGCGGACAGCCGGTCGGCAAAGGCGGGGATTTCAATCCCCGCGCCAATGCAAGCCCCATGCAGGATGGCCTGGGTGTAGCAGTCCAGGCTGGCCAGCAGGGCACCGGCATGCCGGCTGGTTCGGCTTTGGTGGGCTTCGCCGGCATCCTTTGCCAAGCCGAATTCGGTTAAATCTCCCCCGGCACAGAACGAAGGCCCCTCACCCGCCAGGGTGACTTGTTTAATGCGGGTGTCTTCGTGGGCTAAAGATAAGGCTTCGCATAACGCCGCCTTAAGGTTTTCGTTAAAGGCGTTGTGGACCCCGGGCCGATTCAGGCGCAGTTGCAGCGTGTCATCGTGGCGGTGCACAAGCAGGGGTTCAGCCTCAGCGTGAGGTGGCTGGTGTGTGTTGTGGGGGCGGCTTTGATTGGCCAGCCAATCCAAAAAACCCTGGCTGTGCTGCAGGGTGGAATAAGCCAGGGATTCCGCCAGTAATCCGTCCGGGATGGTTGCCTTTTCGTTGTGACGCAACACTTGAACCAGGGTAGCGCTGGCCACGGGTTGTTTTGTAATGGCGCCAACAATTATTTTCAGCTCGTCTTGGGTTTCGACCAGCAGGTCTGCCCAGGGCTGGGCCTGATTTGTTTTACCCAGGCCGATGACCGGGCAATTGGGGGGTATGAACACCCCGTC
>JANQMF010000035.1 GCA_028280225.1 Pseudomonadales bacterium
CTCGGGATTGGTGGGGAGCCTGTTTGGCGGCAGCCGGGCGCAATCGTCTATCACCATAGCAAAAGACGGGCTGATCCTGCGGGTGCAACTCCCCGCCACCGGTGACTATTACCGGGTTCGCTTTCTCGGCTGGCTGGTGGACACAACTCAGATTGCACCCGCGCAACAATGACCACGCAATCCGAAGCCCTGGAGCAGATATTGGCCATCGCGCGCCATCATCAGTTAACCCCGGAAGACATCAGCGCCGCATTTGCCCGGCATGAGACACCAGCCCAAAATCAAACCAGTCTGTTAAGCCGCGTATTCAGCCTGCTGGGGGCTACCTTTCTATTTGCCGGCCTCAGCGTATTTATTGCCCTGAACTGGGAAGTGATGAATACCTGGGCGCGGATCATCATCACCCTGGGTTCCGGTCTTGCGGTGTTTATCCTTGCCCTGATTGCCGCCCGGGACAGGTTGTATGCCCAGGCCAGGACGCCGTTGTATATCATTGCCGCCATCCTCCAGCCCACCGGTATTCTGGTGACTCTGGACGAATTATCCGATGGCGGGGACTGGCACGCGGCTGTGCTTATCATGTCCGGCGCAATGGTCCTGCAGCAGGGTATAACATTTGCACAAAAGCAGGATACAACCCTGCTGTTCACCACCCTCCTGTTTGCATGCTGGTTTGCGGGCACGCTGTTTGACCTGCTGTATATGGATGTTGACCTGATCTTGCTGATTATTGGTCTATCGGTTTGTGCCTTGTGTATGGGGCTGGCAAAAATACCGGGCCAACCCCACCGGGGCATGACCCCATTCTGGTTTTTATGTGCTTCAACCAGCATTTATGTGGGCCTGTTTGCCCTGGTGGAAGACACCCTGCTGGAATGGCTTTTTCTATTCGCCACCTGCGGCGGCGTTTTCCTGAGTACGGTGATTCCAAGCCGTATGGTGCTTGTATCCAGCACCGTGGCGATCCTTGCCTATGTGGGCTACTTTACCAGCGAGTACTTGCTCGATGCCGTGGGCTGGCCGCTGTTGTTGATGGTCATGGGGCTGGTGATGATTGGGCTGGGTGCCATGGCGGTCAGGATCAATCAGCGCTACATATCGCAAGTTTCGGCTCGAAACCGCCATTAGCACCCGTGCTTCAGCCGCCCAAGGGCAACACAACCTCAAACGCTTTAGCTCAGACCCGCAGTTCGCTGAGGCGGTTCGGTTTGGATATCTCGTAGCCCTGCGCAAAGTCGACCCCGATATCCTTCAGGCTTTTAAGAATCTCACCGTCTTCAACATATTCGGCAATGGTTTGTTTACCCATGTAGTGCCCAATCTCGTTGATCGAGCGCACCACGGCGAAGTCCGCCGGATTGTTGCTGATATCTTTAACAAATACGCCGTCAATTTTGACAAAGTCTACCGGTAAGTTGCGCAGGTAGGAGTAGGATGACAAACCCGTGCCAAAGTCATCTAACGAGAAGCTACAGCCGATAATCCGCATACGGTTCATAAAGTCGATGGCATTGTCCAGATTCGCAATAGCCGCTGTTTCGGTGATTTCAAAGGTCACCTTGGTGGTCGGGGCCTGAGTTTTGCCAAATTGCTCCAGGACAAAGTCCGCAAAGGTGGCATCGTTAACCGAGTGTCCGGATACATTAATGGCAAAACCGCCAAAGTGATCCAGCATATTTCTGTTTTCAGCCATCCAGGACAGCACGTTGCGGATAACCCAGCGGTCAACCGTGGTCATTCTATTGTAGGTTTCCGCTGCGTTTATCAGTTCGGTGGGGGCAACCACATCCCCCAGTTCGTCCTGCATGGACAGCAGAATTTCGTAGTGCACATCCTGATTGTTGATGTGCCCGCCATCCCCGTTGTTGATCGGCAGAATTTTTTGACAGTTAAGAATCAGGCGGTCGTCTTCCAAGGCTTTATCCAGCTGGGTCACCCACTCCATGGCACCGTGGCGCTTGATCATGCGCTTATCACCCAGCTCGTACTCCTGAACCCGGTTGCGGCCGGCATCCTTGGCGGAAAAGCAGGCCTCGTCCGCATGCTGCATCAGCGAATCGACACTGTCGGTGCTTTGGTCGATAAATACCAGACCCATGCTGGCGGTGAAGTTATAACTGCGGCCCTCCCACTCAAACCTGAGCTCCCGGATGGTGTTAAGGACCTGATCCGCGGTTTCTCTGGCTTCAATACTTTCAATATCTTCCAGCAACATGCCAAATTCATCCCCACCCAACCGGGCAATGGTCTGACTGTCTTTGGAAAATGTATCGGTCAGGCGTTCACCCACCACCCGCAGCAATTCGTCCCCGGCCCGGTGGCCGCTGGTGTTATTAACAATCTTAAACTGGTCCAGATCCACATAAAGTAAGGCATGCTGGCTGCCCACGGTTTTAGCATGCCCCAGCGCCCGCTCGACACTGCGTTCAAACTCCCGGCGGTTGACCAGTTGGGTCAGGTCATCGTGGCTGGCCTGGAAGGCCAGCTGATTGTGCATGTTTTCCAACATACGCTGGGAGGCACGCTCCATCAACGGCAGATCGTAGTCGTCCAGCAGGGTGATATTACCCTCATACAGATCGTTGGTCATTTCTTTTAGGCTGCGCTCAAGAGTTTTGACCCCCTTGCGGTTAACCAGGACAAAAGAAGCGGCTTCGTCACCCACAAAGGCCACCGACAAAATCATTGGGCGCCCTTCCCGGTCGGACGCGGCTAACCACTCGCCAACCTGGATGCGCCGGGCACGCTCCACCGCCCGGTTCCAGCTGACCCTGACACTTTCATCCCCGCTTTCAATCTGCGGATCAACATCGGGTAACAAGCCGGTTAAGCCCATTACCTCTTCAACCTCACCGGCATTAACAGCCACCGTTGAAACCGGTGCCTTTTTGCCTGTGGTATCGCCCACCAGGGCACTGGACATGCGCATGATCAGCGGGGTGCGTTTGCTGGGGTCAAAAGAAATACTGTTCAGCCCGTCCACCACCCTGCGCAACAGCTTTTCAGGTTCCACGTAGCCGCTGTGATCCGGGCCAATGCGGCCACTCAATTGACCTTGAAGCTGTTCAAGCACAGCCAGTTGATCCAGCCACTCGTGACTTTCCGGACCGTGTCTTAGATGGGTGTGGACCAGCAGGTTACGCCAACCCGGGTTCAAAAGCTCCAGCACCAGTTCCGGCACTTGTTGATCCGCAATCAATTCACTGACTTCGCTGACGACCGCCCGCCGGGCCCGGGCCAGCTTCTGTTGACCTTCGCTGGCGCGAACCGTGCGTTCCACGTTGCCCCGGTAGGTACGGGATTGACGATCAATCAGGGGGTGCAGTTCGTCAACCACTTCGGAGAATACTTCCGGGTTTGCATCGTAGTCCCTGACCACCCGCTGCAACAGTTCATCAACCCGGCGGCCCACCTCCCGGTCGATGCCCACCCGTGTGTCCTTACCGTTACCCAGACGAGCCAACTGGTTCAACATCTGCACCGCGCTGTGCGGGTTTTCCGGATCGCTGGACAAAAAGCTGGGATCCTGGGCGGCCACCTTATTTAAGGTGACCTCTAATCTTTGCACCCACTCCCGTACCCCATCGGTGATCAGACGGTCATCCGCTAAGGATGTGACCAGGCCTTCCATCACATCCAGGGTATCAAAGTCCTCAACCGTTAACCCTTTGTCACCATGTTGGGCTTGCAGGACCTCAATCAGTCGGGGCTTGAGGCGGATATCGGAAAGCGGTGCATCCCCCAGTTCATCCTGAATTTGCCCCAGGGCGTTGAGGATATCGCCGGGACGGTATATCTCGTCGGGCCGGGCGCCTTCCGGTGCCAGCCCTGCTGCCGGGGGTTTACCCATCAGTTCCCGGGTGCGCCGGTTCAAGTCCAGAATAGAACGTGCGGTCTGATGTGCGGGTCCCCCGGCCGCTCCGGTGTGGGTAAAGGGGTTGGCATCTACCCGGCCGCCGGTAACACCGTCCGCAGCCATGGCCACTTCGCGCATGGCCTGATCCATTTCCTGGTAGTCCTGCGGGGCCACCGCGTGACCTGCGCGATTGCGCACGGTGTAGCGCGGCTGAATGGATTCCCGCAGCTCTTCCAACGATGGAAATAAGCCGCTGTCTTCAAACAGCTTGGCCAGGGCCACATAAAGATTTTGCAGAACCTTGTGACACTCAACTTCAAACAGTAAAAATATTTCTTTGCGCAGTTCCGCACGCATGCCCAGTACTTTCTGTGCATCATCAAAGGCCCAATAGATGGCCGCCGGACCAATGGGAATAACGTCCTTATGCCCCCAGGGTTTTGCCAACATGCCCATTTGGGCGCGCATGTCCAGCAGATTGTCCTTAAAGCGGTTTTCTGCTTTTGATATCACCTCGGCAACCAGCAACCACTCTTCAAATTGTTCGGTGTCCACCAGCTCCAGCTTGTTGCTGTTGCCCGATTCTCTTTTACGCCGGCGTTCCAGCACCGCATCCAGGTCCGAGATCTTCTCAACCTGCTGCACCACCCCCTGTACAAACAACTGCTGGAACTCCGCCTGATTTTTTTCCAAGCCGTCCAGGGCTTCAAAGTAACGGGTCTGGATGGCATTGGTGCCCGCATCCCTGGCCTTCACCAGAAGGTCTTCGTTAGCAGACTTAGTAAATGCGCCGGCCAGACGGGTTGAGGCACGTTGGGCAACCGTGCCCACTCTTTTTATAAGGCGGTCCGCAGCCTCCTGAGGCAGCTTGGCATCACGCAGGCTGGCGTTGCCCAGGGTGCTGGCACCCTTAATGGGGGTAACGCCGTCCGGACCCACCTTGGCCACATCCGCCAGGTCGTCCAGCTCCGGCTCCGGTAGTTCGTCCGGCACCGCGGTACCGGCGGCAACGGCAAAGTCGACCAGGGTTTTAAACGCCTGTTTGTCCAGGCCGTTGTCAAAACAAACACCCAGACCGTTGCCGCCATCCAGAATTCTGGCAATCTGCGCCTGGGTACGAAAGTGTTGCTGGCCTTCAGGGGTGGCCACGGAAAAGTGCAGTGCTACGGTATCACCGGATTTGGCATCAGCGCCGGTGGCCTCCAGCGAACGTGAGCCATTCCCGCCGGTGAGCAGCATACCCTCTTCACAGAAATCCCGGATGGCGCACAGCCAGGAGCGTCCCTGGGCCGGATGCACCAGAGCAGAGAGTTGTATGGGTTGCCTTTGATACTTTCGCCGATTCAAATTTGTGTCATCCAATTACACGTCACGAAGCTTCGATGGGTAGACTTCAACCAAAATGCCTAGTCCCTGGTCAGCAACCATAGACGATACCGCATCTTATCGTCATTCGGAACAATCCGGGGAGATCTATGCGCCAGGAGGGGCAAGGATAGGCGACAAGTGTGTGAAGTAGTGCACAGAACGTGAACCGCGCAACGCACACCGGGTATGTGCCGGGCAGCTAACAGGACGAACTTCAGTCGGCGACAATCACCCGGTCGCGGCCCTGGGCCTTGGCCTGATACAGTGCCCGGTCGGCCCGTCCTAACAGTGCATCTACACTTTCTTCCGGCCGGTAGCTGGTCACCCCTACCGAAACACTCAGGCTCAACTCATCCCCGGCCTGGTCAACCTGGATTTGTTTGGTCATTTTAGTCAGCCGGCGCAATACCGGATCCGCCGCCTGTTGCTCCACCCCCACCAGAACCAGCAAAAACTCTTCACCACCAATGCGCGCCACAAAGTCGATATTGCGCACTGTGGCTGCTGCCATTTTGGCGAAGCGGCGCAGGACCATGTCACCGGTGGCATGGCCGTAGTGATCGTTGATTAACTTGAAGTGATCCAGGTCGCAGTAACACAAGGTGAAGGGTTGCTGGCCTCGATCAGCCAGGGATTTCTGCCGGGCCAGCACTTCCAGAATATAGCGGCGGTTGTGGACGCCGGTAAGTTCATCCTGTAACGCCAGGGTTTGCATACGTTCCATGACTTCGCGTAAACGCAAATTACGGATGTTCAGCAGTTCCCGCACCCGCAGCACTTCCCAGGCGATAAAGAGTCCACCCAGCAGGATCAGGGCAAAGGCGATATTGTAGAGCAGTTCCAGATTGGAACTGACCACATTGAGTCCCAACTCCATGCCAATTAACGTGTAGCCCAGCCAGGTTAGTAAGGCCAGCAACGCGACCTGGCTGCGCGATAAATGCAGAGCGCTGTAAAACAGGCCAAACAACGGCACAACAAGCAGCAGCAGCCGGATAGGGTGAGGTACCAACAGGGCCAGGGCAATTGCACCAAAATTGCACCACAGGGAGCGGGCCCAGATCATCAGCTTATCGTCCCAGCGCTGCATAAACCCCGGCCGAATCACCAGCACCGCCAGACCCAGGGTCCAACTGCCCAGCAAGAAGTAGTAAGCCTGTGCCGCGGCGGCAACAAAACCCTGCTGGGCCAGGGCCCATAAGAAAAAGCCATAAGCTGCCGTCCCGCATAGCACCGCCAGCGGGCGTAGTTGGCTCGGTATTTGTTCAGCTTGACTGTTCACATACCAAGATTACGCGATTCTTACCCACAACAATGTAGGCACCACCCGAATAACTGTAAACACACCTTACGAATGTGTAAGAAAGTGTATTTGTCCCTCAGGTTACGTCATCAGGCTGCGGGAAACCGCGCTGGCATAACCTTGTTGCAGCTTCTGGCGGGTTTGCGGGTTCATTTGGGGAGCAAACTGGCTGTCCAGCGCCCAAGCCTCCCCCGCGGCGGATAAATCGGCAAATAGACCCTGCCCCAATCCGGCAAGCACCGCAGCCCCCAAGGCCGTGGTTTCGGTGTCTTTGGGGCGTTCCACGGGTACGTTGAGTAAATCCGCCAGAAACTGGCACAAACGATTGTTGACCACCATGCCCCCATCCACACGCAAACGTTCCACCGTTGCACCGTCTTTGGCCATGGCTTCCAATAGTTCCTGGGTTTGAAATACCACACCCTGCAGAAAGGCGGTGACGAGTTGGTCCTTTGTCGTGTCCAGGCTGAGACCACTGACCAGACCCCGTGCGTGAGGCTGCCAATACGGCGCGCCCAGTCCGGTAAAGGCCGGGACCACATAAACCCCACCCGTATCTCCACCGGTTCTGGCAAAGGCAGCCTCGGTATCTGCCGCATCACTGATCAGGCCAAGCTGATCCCGCAACCACTTAACCGCTACCCCAGCCACAAAAATACTGCCTTCCAAAGCATAGGTTGTATTGTCACCCAGACGATAAGCCACCGTGGTCAGGAGCTTATTGGCTGACGCCAGCGCCTTGTCCCCGGTATTGGTCATGACAAAACACCCGGTGCCATATGTGCTTTTGCTCATCCCCGGCTGAAAACACCCCTGGCCAATCAGCGCCGCCTGCTGATCCCCCGCCATGCCGGTGATGGGGATGGGGGCACCAAACCACTCCGCATCGGCAACACCAAACAGGCTTGCATTGTCCTGCACCCCGGGCAGTACTACCGGTGGAATGTTGAATAATGACAAAATGTCCGCATCAAATCGTTGGCTGTGGATATCAAATAGCTGAGTGCGGCTGGCATTGGAAGGATCGGTGACATGATGGGCACCCTTGGTCAGGCGCCAGACCAGAAAACTGTCCACGGTGCCAAAACGCAGTTCCCCGGCTTCGGCACGTTGCCGAACCCCGGATACGTTGTCGAGCATCCAGGCGAGTTTGGTCCCGGAAAAATAGGGATCAACCACCAGACCGGTTTTACGCCGCAGCAGATCCGCCACCGGCTCCCCGTCAAAGTCTGCCTGTGACAACGCCTCACATTGTTCCGCCGTTCTGCGGTCTTGCCAGACAATGGCGTTGTAGACACACTTGCCGGATTGCTGTTCCCACAGCAGGGTGGTCTCCCGCTGATTGGTAATGCCAATACAGGCAATATCGCTGCCCTGTAAGGCCGCCTTGCTGATGGCATCCCGCCCCGCCTGCAAGGTGGATTGCCACAAGACCTCAGGATCCTGTTCCACCCAGCCATCCGCTGGAAACTGCATATCGATTTCATGTTGTGCCACCGCAACAATCTCACCGTTGTCGCGATAGATGATCGCCCGGCTGCTGGAGGTGCCCTGATCCAGGGCCATAATGAGTTTTGCTGAAGCGGGGTCAGAGTGTGCTGCCACGGTCTGGTTTATCCTCAATGTCGTCAAAATAGCCCGGCTATCCTGGCTTGTGCGCAGGCACAGAGCAAGCACCACAGCGGTGCGCATCTCACCCACAAATTATCCACAACAAATTCTTAATAAAGTCCAGGTTATCCACAGACTAATCCTTGAACTTTAGGCTAGATCCCATTATCTTGTGTAACCCAGTCGCAAAAACCCTATATATTGGGGTAAGTTTATTAGACCTGGTCTAATAAATTTGGGACTGACGGGGAGATAAGCGCAGAATCACTGCGAGATAAACTGAGAAATGACTGAGAAAACCGAAAGATAACCGGGCAATAATCGATAAGTGTTCGGGAATCAGTCGGAAAGTCATCGGTAAACAACCGAGAGAAAATAACCTTAACTCAATCTTGTGAGTCACAGGCAAAGCGGGCAAGCGGCAGACACGACACAGTAATTTGCTACGGCAGACGAGTTAGACAACGGTCCAGACAAGCAAATAACAGACAGACAAGTAACGGACAGACACGTACCGGACAAGCACGTACCGGACAATAGATAGATAGCTAAATAAATAAATCGACAGATTAATCAGTTAAACGTGTTATTTGCTGTTCGCCCACTGACAAGATAATTTGATGGAGCAAAAGCTAAGAAATGCATACAGACCGGCAGGCGGAAACACCACAACCCACACCACCTAACTACGCTGCACAAGCACTGGCTGGTACAACACCCCCATTAAGCGCGGCCATCACAGCCACCGCGCCGGGCCAGCTTAAGGTGATTAAACGTAACGGCACCGTTGTCCCATACACCAAGGATAAAATTGCGGTTGCCATTACCAAGGCTTTTCTTGCCGTGGAGGGCGGGACTGCCGCTGCCTCCCCCCGCATAAGAGAATTAGTTGGCGCGCTTGCCGACCAGATATCCAATACATTTCACCGGCGCCTGCCTTCCGGCGGCACCCTGCATATCGAGGACATACAGGATCAGGTTGAACTGGCTCTGATGCGCTCCGGTGAACAGCAGGTAGCCCGCTCCTATGTACTGTATCGGGAGGAGCGTGCCCGGGCACGGGCGGAAAAAGATGTTGCCGAGGTTGTGGTCGAAGAACCCATGTCGGGTATTCAGGTACAACAAACAGATGGCAGCATGCGTCCGTTGGACGTTGCCCGTATCCGCACCATCATCAACGAAGCCTGTGCCCACCTCAGTGACGTTGATGCTGAAAGGATTATTGAAGAGTCGTTACATAATATGTACGACGGCATTTCCATCAAGGATGTGGCCACCTCGATACTGATTACAGCGCGCACCCTGGTTGAAGAAGAACCTAACTATACCTATGTCACCTCACGCTTATTGTTGGATGAGCTACGCACCGAAGCCCTGACCTTCTTGAATGTCGACGGCAGCGGACAGGAACAGCGTGCCACCCAAACCCAGATGGCCGGCCTTTACTCCGCCGCGCTGCGCCGTTTTTTGGTCAAGGGTATTGAACTTGAACTGTTAGACCCGCAGTTGATGGATTTTGATCTGGACCGTTTAGGCGCTGCTCTGGATGTCAATCGGGATCTGCAATTCACCTATCTGGGTTTACAGACGTTGTACGATCGCTACTTCATTCACAGCGATGATATTCGTTTTGAATTACCGCAGATTTTCTTCATGCGTGTCGCCATGGGCCTGTCCATGGAGGAAGACGACCCCACTACCCGGGCGATTGAGTTCTATGATTTGTTGTCCTCTTTTGACTACATGAGTTCCACACCCACGCTGTTTAATTCAGGCACCTTAAGGCCCCAGTTGTCATCCTGTTTTCTGACCACTGTGCCGGACAAGCTGGATGGCATTTATGGCGCCATTCACGACAATGCCATGTTATCCAAGTGGGCCGGCGGATTGGGCAACGATTGGACACCGGTGCGGGCACTGGGCTCTTATATTAAGGGTACTAACGGTAAATCTCAGGGTGTGGTCCCCTTCTTGAAGGTTGTCAATGACACCGCGGTTGCCGTTAACCAGGGTGGCAAACGTAAGGGTGCGGTATGTGCGTACCTGGAAACCTGGCATCTGGATATTGAAGAGTTTTTGGAACTGCGCAAAAACACCGGAGATGACCGGCGCCGCACCCACGACATGAATACCGCCAATTGGATACCGGATTTATTTATGAAGCGGGTCATGGAGGACGGTGACTGGACACTGTTTTCACCCTCGGATACACCGGACCTCCACGACCTGTACGGTGCTGCATTTGAAAAGCGTTACGAAGCTTACGAACAGCAAACTCAAACCGGCGAGCTGAAACTCTTCCGGCGCATCAAGGCCCTGGAGCTGTGGCGCAAGATGGTATCCATGTTGTTCGAAACCGGCCATCCGTGGATCACCTTTAAGGATACCTGCAATATCCGCTCGCCACAGCAACATGTGGGTGTGGTGCATTCCTCTAATTTGTGTACAGAAATAACCCTGAATACCGCTGACGATGAAATTGCGGTCTGTAACCTGGGGTCGGTGAACCTGGTACAGCATATCGAAGACGGTCAGCTTAATATGAAAAAGCTGAAGAAAACCATCCGCACCGCAGTGCGCATGTTAGACAACGTCATCGGCATCAACTACTACTCGGTTGAAGCCGCCCGCACGTCGAATATGCGGCACCGCCCGGTCGGCCTGGGCTTAATGGGATTTCAGGATGCGCTGTACAAGCTGGGTGTCTCTTACGCTTCAGACGCTGCGGTTGAGTTTGCGGATCGTTCCATGGAAGCCATCAGCTACTATGCCATAGATGCATCCAGCAAACTGGCAAAGGAGCGTGGTGCTTATGCAAGCTTCTCCGGGTCGTTGTGGAGCCGGGGGATTCTGCCCATCGATTCTCTCCAAAAGTTACGTCAGGAACGGGGTGAGCAGTTTATCGACGTGAATACCAGTTCCACATTGGACTGGGATAAGTTGCGCAGCAAGGTACAAAACCACGGCATGCGCAATTCCAATGTCATGGCTATTGCACCCACAGCCACCATTGCCAACATTTCCGGTGTTTCCCAGTCTATTGAACCGACTTATCAAAACCTCTATGTGAAGTCGAACCTGTCCGGGGAATTTACCGTGGTTAATCCCTACATGGTGCGTGATCTTAAGGCCATTGACCTGTGGGACAAGGTTATGGTGAATGACCTGAAATATTACGACGGCAGCTTACAAGCCATCGAGCGGGTACCGGCGGAAATCAAACAGCGTTATGCCACCGCTTTTGAAGTAGAACCCCGCTGGCTGGTCGACGCGGCAAGCCGGCGCCAGAAATGGATTGACCAGGCCCAATCCCTCAACCTGTATATCGCCGGTGCATCGGGTAAGAAGTTGGACATTATGTATCGCATGGCATGGTTAAGGGGATTAAAAACCACCTATTACCTGCGCGCCCTGGGGGCCACCAGCGCGGAAAAATCCACCCTGGACCGAGGCACGCTCAACGCCGTGGCAGCCGGAGGCGCGGATGACGGCAATGTCGAAGCCGGTACCGCGGTAAACAATCCGGTAGAGCCCAGCCAGACAGCGGATATTGACCTGGGGGAAGCGGCTGCGGTACCCCTGGCGTGTTCAATTGATGACCCCGATTGTGAAGCCTGCCAATAATCACCGTTAAGGAGTAACCGAATATGTTAAGTTGGGACGATTACAACGACGATGACGCTTCTAAACAGGTGATTGCCGCGCAAGCGCAAAAGTCTGCTGCGGAAGTTCAACCTCCCCAATCCATTCCTCCCACCCTGGAGGCGCAGGGGGCGGTAGCCGCGCAGCTGTTAGAAACACAAGAAGCGGCGCAAAAAGCGGCGCAAAAAGCGGCGCAAGGACCAGCGCAAAGGGCCGCGCAACAAGTAGAACCGCAACCGGTGGTGGAAATACCGGCCATTCCAGAACCCATGCCCCATGTTCAGGTAGCGGAAAAGCTACCCGAACCCGAGGTCAGCGAGGTGGTATTTGACGGTATTCAGGTTGACCCCGCGGCAACCAGTCCGTCAGCAAACCTGCAGGCCCATGCGGGTGATGAAAGTTATCAGCGGGTGACCGTTGATCAGAAAGCTATGATCAATTGCCGTGCTGATCTCAATCAGTTGGTGCCCTTTAAGTATGATTGGGCCTGGCAAAAATACCTGGACGGCTGCGCTAATCATTGGATGCCCCAGGAGGTCAACATGACCGCGGACATATCGCTGTGGAAATCCGACGATGGCCTGAGTGATGACGAGCGCACCATTGTTAAACGCAGTCTGGGGTTCTTCTCCACCGCTGACTCCCTGGTGGCCAACAATCTGGTGCTTGCCATCTACCGCCTTATCACCAACCCGGAATGCCGCCAATACCTGCTGCGCCAGGCGTTTGAAGAAGCCATTCACACCCATGCTTATCAATACTGTATTGAATCCCTGGGTATGGACGAAGGTGAAATCTTCAACATGTATCACGAAGTACCCTGTGTGGCGGAAAAAGCCTCCTGGGCGCTGCAATATACCCATGAGATATCCAGCCCTACTTTTAATACAGGTACCCTGGAAAACGACAAGGCATTGCTGAAAAATCTGATTGCCTACTATTGTGTTTTGGAAGGCATCTTCTTTTATTGCGGTTTTACCCAAATTCTTTCCATGGGCCGGCGTAACAAAATGACCGGCACATCAGAGCAGTTCCAATACATTTTGCGTGACGAGTCCATGCACGTAAATTTTGGCATTGATGTGATCAACCAGATCAAACTGGAAAACCCGCAACTGTGGGACGAAGAAATGCAAAACCTGGCCAGACATATGATTCTGGACGGTACACGCCTGGAAGTACAATACGCCAGGGATACCATGCCGCGCGGAGTATTGGGGATGAACGCCAATATGATGGAAGAATATCTTCAATTTATTGCCAATCGAAGATTGGCGCAAATTGGCCTGGCTGAACAATTTCCCGGGGCAAAAAATCCCTTCCCGTGGATGTCCGAAATTATGGACCTGAAGAAAGAGAAAAATTTCTTCGAAACCCGGGTAACGGAATATCAAACCGGTGGTGCCCTCACCTGGGACTAACCCGGCAGAACCATAAGCCCCACCGGCTTATCTGAGGATCGGGATGGGTTTCAGGCAGGTTATGCAACAAGTTAGTGGGTTAGGCACTGGATTAGGCTCCAGGTTAAACACTTGGCGAAGGACTTGGGTGCTGTTGGCCATAACAGGCTGGTTAACCTCAGTCAGCAGCGTTGCCGCTGAACCCCAGCTCAGCCAGGACGTTGCCTACAAAGTTACCGGCTTAAGCCAGCCTGCCCACATTATCGTGGATCGTTGGGGGGTCCCCCATATCTATGCTCAGGACCATTACGATGTCTTCTTTGCCCAAGGTTTTAACGCTGCCCGAGACCGCCTGTGGCAAATAGACCTGTGGCGCAAGCGCGGCTTAGGCCGGTTGGCAGAAACCTTCGGTCCGGACTATGTCCAACAAGATCGGGCCACCCGGCTGTTTCTGTACCGCAAGGACATGTACAGCGAATGGCTTGCTTACGGCAATGACGCCAAAAAGATTACCCAGGCCTTTGTTGCCGGCATAAATGCCTATATCCAACTGACAAAGACGAACCCGGATTTACTGCCGCCGGAATTTGACCTGCTCGGTTATCAGCCGGAACCCTGGCGGGCGGAAGATGTGGTCCGCATCCGCAGCAATGGCCTGTGGCGCAACGTCAACACCGAGGTCTGGCGCGCCAGACTTGCCTGCGCCGGCAAATTGGCGACCGCCGCCCGCTGGAAACAGCTTGAGCCACCCTGGCAAACTCAGGTACCCGATGGCCTGGATCCCTGTGTTATCCCCGATGATGTGCTGCGGGTTTACCATCTGGCCAAGGCACCGGTGAGCTTTTCTCCATCTACCCCAAATGGCGGGGCAATGGCTTTACAAGACCACCCTGCCTTGGGCCCGGCTCTGGGCAGCAATAATTGGGCGGTATCCGGCCGCCGGACCAATACAGGCAGACCCATTCTTGCGGACGATCCACATCGCAGCCACGCGGTGCCGTCGTTGCGCTATATTGCTCACCTGGTTGCTCCCGGGATAAACGTGATTGGCGCCGGAGAACCCGCCCTGCCCGGCATATCCATTGGTCACAACAAACGTATCGCTTTTGGCTTGACCATATTTCCCATCGACCAGGAAGATTTATACGTCTACCGTAAATCCGCTCAAGGTTATCGTTACCAGGACCGGGACGAGCCCTTCACCGTTATCCGGGAGTCCATCCCGGTTGCCGGACACAAGCCGCATCCGGTTACCCTGAAATTTACCCGCCACGGGCCGGTGGTGGCGGAAACGGGCAATCACGCCTTTGTGGTCCGCGCGGCCTGGCTGGAACCCGGCATGGCGCCGTATTTCGGCAGTATTGAGTATATGCGGGCACAGAACTTTCGTACGTTTTCCGGGGCGCTGAACCGTTGGGGGGCACCTTCGGAAAACCAGGTTTATGCGGATGTTGAGGGCAATATCGGCTACAAACCCGCCGGTCGCTTTCCGGTGCGCAAGACCTGGGACGGCCTGCTGCCCGTTCCCGGCGACGGCCGTCATGAATGGCAAGGCTATTTTGATATGGACACTCTGCCGGAAGAATATAACCCCCGCCGTGGTTTTACCGGCACCGCCAACTCCATGAACCTGCCACCGGACTACCCCATAGACAAGTACCGCATTGGTTTTGAATGGTCCAGCCCCTGGCGTTATCAAAAATTGTGGCAGGTCCTGACGGCGCAACCCAAACACTCGATCCAGGATGCTCTGGACTTACAACACAATTATCATTCTTTACTGGCCCAGCGTGTCATCAGCAAACTTCCGGACCTGTCCACTCACCCCGGCGGCAAGCTATTCCAGGGTTGGGACTACGTCCTGGCCCCGGATTCCGCGGCAGCGGCCTTGTGGAGCGTCTGGTATACCCGCCATCTGGTTCCCGCCATGGAAAAATACCTGCTGGGCAGTTCAGCAGAGCCTGTCCCCGGCCCGAGTCTGGATGCGTTAACGGTTCTGGATATCCTGGATACACAGGCTGGGCAGGATATTGCCTACACCAGCCTTGCCCCGGCTTTGGCTGAAACAGAAAAACTGTTAGGCAGCAACCCTGCCCAATGGCAGTGGGGGGCGCTGCACCAGACAAATTTTGCCCATCCACTTTTAGCCCGGGCAGCGGCCCACAAGCCATCCCTGGCAAAGATGATGAGACTCAAAACCTATCCCAGAGGCGGTGCCAGGGAGACCACCAACAGCACCGGCTATTCTCGAGAGGATTTTTCGGTACAGTCCGGCGCATCCTTTCGAATGGTAGTGGACGTGGGCCAATGGGATGAGGCTTACGCCAACAACGCGCCGGGACAGTCCGGTGATCCACGCTCCTATTTTTACGACAACCTATTGGAAAATTGGGCTGCCGATGATGCCTTTAGCCTGGTCTACTCCGCTGAAGCGGTAGAAAAAAACAAGGCTTTTACCGTCCGCCTGGTTCCGGAAACCTGACATTGCCCAAGCTGCCTGCCATCCTTCGCCACCTTGTTCTCCTGCTGCCCTGTGTGCTGTTGCCTACCCAGGTTGTGGCAAAACCTTCCCAGGTAAACTACGAAACCATCGCATTTCTGGCTGGAGATGGGCACCACTATACCAAGTACACCACCACCCGCTCCGATGCCAAGCGCTACAACGTCTTTTTCGATAAAGCAGAAACCCTGCCGGACTATCTTTATATCAACCCCAATCGGTATGAATTTGACGAATCAGCCGGGGGTGCCAACGTCCTGCGTTTCCAGCAAGGCAGTTATGCCTTGATCAGTCAGGGTGACTACGTCAACAGCAATCAGCCAGATTTGTCCCTTGTGCGCATCGATCAGGAAGGTACTTATACCCTCACCACCTGGGACGGCAAAAAACAAAAAAACGGACACTACGGCTTTTGGAACGAACCCGGAAACTTCACCACCTTTGCCGCCGCGTGGGTCTTCCCCGAAAATCTTCAGGTTATCGACTATCACAGCAATCGACGGGGCGAGTGGGTACAGCGGGGAAATACCCTGGCTTTTTTTGCCCGGGATGTGAACGATCTAACTTTTGAGATTCGCTACCGCCAGCAAGCTCAGGTGACCTTTTTTGAGATACGTGAGCAGCTTCAGGATATCGAATCCGTGGAAGTGGCCCACAACGAAAACAGCGTAACCGTTATTCTGGAAAACCAGATTCTGTTCAGCTCCGGCTCGGCGTCCTTATCCGATGAGGGAGAAAGGGTGATATTCGAACTTGCCCAGAGTTTTGCCAAGTCTGAAGACCAACATATTGTCGTGGCCGGCCATACCGACAATGTGGCCATCACCGGAGATCTGGTTAAAACCTACCCCACCAACTGGGAGCTTTCCGCAAAAAGAGCGCTGAACGTTGTGCACGCCCTGTCCAGCGCCGGTGTCGCCCCCACCCGGCTGGAAGCCAGGGCTTTTGGTCCCTTTCAGCCCCGGGTGCCCAACAACAGTGAAGATAACCGCCGGGCCAACCGGCGCATTGAGATTATTATTCAGCAGAAATAGGCCGCCGGAGTGTCTCAGTCCGGCCGGGTCAGGCGAATGGACAGAGAACCTACAGGGTCGCCATCATTGGAATCGGCAATCCCAAGGACAATACTGACGTAACGGCTGACAAAAAACTCACCTTCTGCAGACACACCAAAATTGTCATTCACAATGTCGAAGTCTGAATAGTCTAATGACACCCCAAATTGAAACTTATCCGTGACCCGGGACCGAAATCCCGCTCCGGCAAGATAACCGTCAACAGATTTCCGGTAGGGATAGTATCCGCTTCCGACTAATACATCCGTTTCCGCGTAAGCACCGGACACCACAACGTCTGATTTTGGGCCAACGGAAAACGCATAGCCAATGCCCGCGCTATATCCATCACCGTCTATATCCGCGTCGTCGAACTCTAACTCTGCATAAGACGCCCCTAAAAAGAGGTTTCCGACAACATTCACACTGGCGCTGATACCCGGGCCTTGAACATCCTTGCTGGCTGCATAACCGGCGTCAACAAAAGTATACGACGGAGATTCCGCCTGGGCGGGGAAAGCAAAAGACAAGCCAGCCACCGCCGCCAGCATCCCCCACCCGATCCTGCCTGAGCGGTTTGCGGCAACGGGCTTGCTTTTGGCAAACCTTTTGATGCTGACAAACTTTTCCGCAACACGAGCACCGCCGTTCCCAACAATATTCTTCACACATTATCTCCAAATGGGATAAGTATGAATACGGCAAGGTCCGTTGTATCAACAGAGATCCAACAAATTGTTAACGAAAAAATTAAGCGCCAGCCAAAGGACAACCGTCAGGGTGTCTGGCTGGGTCTGAGCGCCATAATCAGAGAATCAACCGGAGCGAAGTTCCCGGCACAACTCCCTCAGCGCCGCCACAAAGGCCAGGGGCTGATCCAGAAAAACATGATGCTGAGCATCCGCTATGCCCACCGCGGGAAAGTCCTGGGGGATCAGCTCCCGCATGTAGGCCAGGGTGCGCTGGGAAAACAGCTCACTCTCCTCGCCGTAGATTAATCCCAACTTTAACGTTAAGCCGGCATAGTCCTCGGGATGGCGATCCGGGTCTTTCATCCCCGCCAGCAGGTCTTCATCAAACTTCCACGCCCAGCCGCCGCCATCCACAGGCATTAAGCTGTTCCGCGCGATATACTGCAGAATATATTCGTTGGCACAGGGTTGGGGCGGCTGTAAACGGAATCTGGACAAGGCGTTGTCCTTGTCCGGATAAACCTTGGCCCGGGCGCCCATCATCATCATGCTGTGTTCCGGGGGCGGGTCATCCGGGTGGCGAATGCCCGAATCCACCAGCACCAGGGTTTGAAAGCGCTGGGGGTGCCGATTTGCCGCCCGCACCGCCATATACCCCCCAAAACTGTGGGCCACTACCGTGGCATCGCCGCCAAAGCCGGCGTGGTCCAGAACCGCTTTGATTTCATCCGCAAAGGTGTCCGCGGCGTATTCATAACGATAGTCCGAATCCCCCATGCCGGTGAGGTCCATGGCCGCCACTTCATATTCATCCAACAGTTGGGGCGCAATAAAGTCCCACCAGCGGGAGTGGGCGTTCATGCCGTGAATCAACAACATGCCGGGTTTGCCCGGGGACGGATAGAAGCGATAAACCACATCACATTCATCCACCTCAACACTGCGGGTTTGCGCCTCGGTTTCAATTGCGGTCCAGAACCAATCCGGAATGCTTGAAGTGTCTTGTTTATCCCAGCGCGCCATTGCTCCTCCTTAACAGCCGTCCTCAGACAGCCTTGGTCTCATTACGCCCCTGACCACCCCTGACTGCCCCTGACTCACTTGCCCGCATACTGGTGCAGGCCCACAACCGGCTACAGTTGTCCAAAGCGCTTCAGGTGGTAGTCCACATTGCCAAATAGTGTATCGATAATGGTCAAGCGCTTAAAATAGTGCCCAATATTCAGCTCGTCAGTCATCCCCATCCCGCCGTGCAGTTGCACCGCATTTTGCCCCACAAAGCGGCCGGACTTTCCAACCTGGACTTTAAAAGCACTGACGGCTTTTTGGGCCTGTGCCCCATATCCTTCATCCATACGCATGGCAGCCATGTACATCAGGGATTTAGATTGTTCATGTTCCATAAACATGTCTACCATACGGTGTTGCAACACCTGGAACTTGCCGATGGGTTGGCCAAATTGTTTCCGGGTTTTGCAGTACTCCACGGTGTCCTTGTACAACACTTCCATACAACCCACCGCTTCGGCGCCAACACACAAAATACCGTCGTCTATGGCTTGTTCAAGAATCGCCAAACCAGCCCCTTCCGCACCTAGCAGGGCATCCGCCCCAACCTTGACATCTTCCAGGGTAATTTCCGAAGCACGCAAACCGTCCACGGTTGGGTAGTCCCGCCGACTTACCCCTTGCGTATCCGCCGCCAGCACAAACAACGACACACCTTGCTCATCCCGTTGTTCACCACTGGTGCGGGCGCTGACCACAATAAAGTCCGCTGCCGGCCCGTTAAGTACAACCGCCTTGTAGCCGTTAAGCACATAACCGTCACCGTCCCGGTTTGCCGTGGTGACCATATCCGCCAGGTTAAACCGCCCCTGAGGCTCTACATAGGCCAGGGCGGCCTGGGCGGAACCATCAATAATACCCGGCAGGTACTTGGCCTTTTGCTCAGCATTCCCACCGTGTTTAATGGCACCCCCGGCCAACACGACCGTGGCCAGATAGGGTTCCACCACCAAACCCCTGCCAAAATTCTCCAGCATCAACATAGACTCTACGGCGCCCCCGCCAAAACCGCCGTCACTCTCCGGGAAACACACCCCCAGCCAACCCAGTTCCGCAAAGGTTGACCAATTTTTCGCGCTGTAGCCCAGCTCCGATTTCACCAGCTTCTGGCGGTCTTCAAATGCATAGTCGTTTTGAATAAAGCGCGCCACGCTTTCCTCAAGCAATGTCTGTTCTTCAGTAAATGAAAAATCCATACCTCGGCTCTCCGTATGTCTTAGTAGTTATGTATTTGTTTTGGTTTAATTTTGTCTCAGCCCGGGTGGGAAGCCTGATCCTGCGTCCCACTCAGCCTTAATTGTTCTGCAATCTGATCCCGTACCGTTGTCCGGGATAACATAAATTCTTCGTCCAAGGCGCCCGCTTGTTGTGCCATGGCCACAACCATGGTCTCGCTTATATCCCCCGGCGCCACCGGCCCTTCGTTGTGTGTCAACAGGCCATCCGGATAAGGAAGCGCATAATACCCGAAACTTTCCATTTGTAGTTCCCCAAGTTGGGCGAAAATTTCCCGGCCCCGCAACGCCAGCGCAGCGAGCGGCACCGGCAAAGGCACCCCCTTTTGCACCGCATCCACGCACCGCTGCTCCAGGGCCAATAGCCCCCGGGTGGCTACAGCCAAGGCCAGCAGCCTTTGTTGCAAGCCCTCTTCGCCCTCAAAGTCGGCCACAATCTCGGTTAATACGTCAATCTGCCGTTGCAGCCCGCGGGCACGATACAACACCCGCGCCGGATTCAGGGCCAGCTGATCCGGTGCCAATACCCCAACCGCATCGCCAAGCAGATGGGTGTGCGGAATCACCACCTTGTCAAAGTCCACCCGGGCCGACGCGGTGCCGGTGCGCTGAATTTTTACCCCGGATGCGTCCACTCTCACAGCCACCCAGACAGGTATCCCGGCTGGCGGCCGGGCGGCCAGGCAACATAGCCAATCACAACGCTGAATATCCACCCCAACTTTGTGACCGTGCAGGTGCCAGTTTTCCTGGTCTTCCTGACAAATTTGCGTTTCCACCACATCCAAGTGGTGCCCCCGTTCAGCAATGCCCAGACACCAGCGGCTGCGAAACGCCGCTATATCCGCCAGCCAGTCTTGTGCGTCGGGGTGTTTCCCGGCCATCAGGATGGGCCCTACAACATCCACCCCGGTCCGGGCTGACTGTGGTGTGTTGTATTGAGCACAGCTACTGAACCAGAGGTAGGCTTGTGTGGCGGACCAGCCACAGCCGCCAAATTCCACGGGCCAGTGGGGCACGGTCCAGCCTTCTGCCACCAGACCCGCCTGCCAGCGCTGTAAACGCAGCGTGTCGGATTGACCCGCCGAGGCCAGCCAGTGCGCTTCGATGAAAGCGATCACCCGTGTCTGAAAGCCTTTGTCATCAGCACTCAAGCTACGTCTCATGCGCTGTTGCCTCCACCCGCTGTGATCCAGCATTGCAAATTTGGGGGTGACCAAGGCAACATAGCATTCCGATACCCATAACTAGCCACTTTAAATCACTCCAACAAGACAGGCACATGAGCTATAAGACCATCATCTACGACGTCGAAGACGGCATTTTAACCCTTACCTTGAACCGGCCGGAATCTCTTAACGCCTTTAACCGCGAGATGTTGGCCGAGATGCTGGACGCCTGCGACCGCGCTGATGCCGACGACAACATTAAGGCCATTATCGTCACCGGTGCCGGGCGCGCCTTCTGCGCCGGGGCTGATCTGGCCAGCGGTGGTGATACCTTTGATGCTGACGCGCGCTCGGACAGGACCAGCGGCTTGCAGCCCGATGGTGGCGGTATATTGACCCTGCGCTTGCACAAGCTCAACAAACCCATTATTGCCGCCATAAACGGTGCTGCCGTGGGGGTGGGTGTGACTATGACGCTGGCCATGGACATTCGTATTGCCGCTGATGTGGCAAAGTTCGGCTTCGTTTTCGCCAGACGGGGTATTGTGCCCGAAGCCTGTTCCAGCTATTTCCTGCCCAGGGTGGTGGGCATCAGCCAGGCACTGGAATGGTGTTATTCCGGCCGGGTCTTCCCCGCCGAGGAAGCCCTGCAGGGGCGGTTGGTCAAATCCCTGCACGACAAAGACACGCTGCTGGATCATGCCCGGCAAATTGCCATAGACATTCGCGACAACACCGCTCCGGTTTCCGTGGCCCTCATCCGCCACATGATGTGGAGGATGCTGGACGCTGACCACCCCATGGACGCCCATAAAATAGATTCCCGGGGGATTTACCATCGCGGACGCTCAGCAGATGCCAAAGAAGGGGTAGAATCATTTCTTGAAAAACGCCCGGCAGAATTTGGGTTAAAGGTATCCTCGGATATGCCCGAGTATTTTCCCTGGTGGGAGGAACCGGATTTTTCCTGAATTGAAGTGTCAACCGGAATCTTAAACAAAAAACGGAGACAACCCTGATGACAGAGCCCGTAATTGCCCAGAAAGCCCCCTATCCGGTAGAGGTCACCGAAGGTAAAAAGTACTTCTGGTGTGCCTGTGGAAAGAGCAGCCGGCAGCCTTTCTGTGATGGGTCCCACGAGGGTACCGAGTTTACCCCCATGTCTTACGAAGCCCCGGCGACAAAAACCCTGTTCTTTTGCGGCTGTAAAAAAACTGCCGGCCAACCCCTGTGCGACGGCACCCATAACGGCCTTTAAGGCGCCTACCTCTAAACCAGGAGGAACTACCATGTTTAGTCGATGGTTGCGAAGAAGTAATCGACTGCAACACGCAGACGCCCAGGTACGGCTGGGGGCCGTGCGGGCACTGAATGCCGACCAGGCGCTGACACAGGAAGCTGAGCTGGTCAGCCTGGCTTTGAGCGATCCGGATCTTGAGGTGCGCAAGGCTGCTGTCCTTCAGGTCAACAAGCCAAATCAGCTGGCTGCCCTGCTGGATGATCAAGCCATGGGTGAGCATACCGCCCGACACATCGCAACGCTGATCCAGCGGGGCGTGGCAGCACAATGCCGCCATCATCCCGGGGTGCTTGTCGCACGTATGGCCCTGGCATCACCCGGCGACTTCGCGAGCCTGGTGAATGAGATACAAGACACCCAATTGCTGGCTCAGCTTGCCCTTAAGCATCGCAACAGCGAACGCGAAACCCTGCTGCAGCACCCCCGCTTGCAGAGTGAGCAGGGTCTGGTTGACTTAGAGCGGGGTTCCAGGGGCCACGACAAACGCTTGAACCGCTATGCCCGCGACAAACTTGATCAGCTTAAAAGCGGCCGTAGCGCGTGTGAACAGTTGCTGGCCAGGGTGGCTGAACTGGACTCAGCCATCCACAAAGAACTCAAAATCCAGCCCCAGGAAGCTGAGCAACTGATTGTTCACCGGCAAAAACTGGCCAAGCTGGGCAAAATGCGTAGCGAAACCGCTGACGAATTTGTTGCAGCCACCCAACGCCTGAATGGGTTAAACGGTGAATACGCGGATTTGTGTCTGCCCGGGGATCCTCTGGCTGGCGTTGATTTATTTGTCCCCGACGCCGCCAACGATCCGTTCGCCGAGTTGGCTGACCAATGGCTGAGCCTGGCTGATGCCATGCAACACACCCAGGCAATTGACACCGTGACCACCCGGCGCAACAAGCTTGCGGACGCCTGGCTTGCCCAGGCGGATAAGTTCCCCCCCACCCGGGCACAGCACCGGATCTTTGAAGACGTTTCAAAACAATATCAAGCTTATCTCAGCGCCTGGGACCGCTACAACAAAATAAACTGGTTAGAAGCAAAGCTGCCTGAAGAGGAAAACGACCCGGCCATAGCCCGCTGGAAGACAACCTGGGAGGCAAAATTGCGCGAGCTGAAGTGGCCCAAGGACCATAAACCACCAGCGGAAGTCGCGACCATCGAAGCTGCCCTGGCGCGTATCAGTACCACCCTGACCCAACACAATGCCCAGACCCGGGCACAAAGGTCGAAGCTTGATGAGCTTATCCGGCAAGCCCAGGCGGCCCTGGCTGACGGCCACGTGCGCGATACCGCGGCACATCTGAAGGCCGCCCGGCAAATCTTCAACACGCTTAATGACAAGGCAAAAGCCCGTAAGCTGGAGCAGACCCTGAATGCGCTTTCGGCCCAACTGTCGGAACTGCAAGACTGGCGGAAATTTGCCACCTCCCCAAAACGTCAAAACCTGCTGACTGAACTGCAGGGGTTATGTGACCACCCCCTACCCCCCAAGGCCCAGGCAGACCAGTTAAAGCGCCTGCGCCAGCAATGGCAGCAACTTGGCCGCGCTAACAGCACTGAAGAAGCCAGATTGCATGAACAATTTGACCAGCTTGCTGAACAGGCTTACGCCCCCTGTAAAACCTACTATGCTGAGCAGAACGAACAACGGGCGGAAAATCTTCGCCAACGCCAGGCCATTTGTGCACAGGTCAAAACCTACCTGGACAACACCGATTGGGACAACGCCGAAATCAAGGCTGCAGAATCCATACTGCGTACCGCCAGAGAAGCCTGGCGGCGTTATCACCCCTGTGAGCGCAAGGCATTAAAACCCGTGGAGACCGAATTTGAAGCCCTGCAGGCGCAATTGCACGGTCACATCAAAACGGCCTGGGACAAAAATATTGCCCATAAGTCTGCGCTGATTGAGGAACTGAAGGCCTTGCTGGCCCAGGACGTTGGCCAGCAGGTGAATGGTGCCAAGGCTTTGCAGCAGCAATGGCGCGCGGTGGGTCCCACGCCACGCGGAGCTGACCAACGGCTGTGGCGGGAATTTCGTCAAATCTGCGATCAGATATTTGCCCAACGGGACGCTGACAAAGCCGCGGATCTGGCCCAGCGTGAACACCAGCAACAAGCCCTGGAGGCAGCCGTTGGAAAACTGGAACAAGCTGCCGCTGATACCACCCCGCAGACCGCCAGCGCTGCAAGTCAAAGAAGCCTGAACGCTGCTATTACCGAGTGTGGCCAACCCACCCCGGCACAACAACAGCGCATAAGTGCAGCCAACCAGACATACGATGATTTACTGTCAGCGGCAAAGCATCAAAAACATCAGGCCCAGCTGGAACAATGGCGGATATGGGATATTGAAGTCAGCCTGGCTGAAAACAACCATCAGCCCATGGAACCTCCGGATGCGCTGTTTGCCGCCCGCCTGGAAGGCAAGACCGCTCCGGAGGATTGGCTGAAGCTCACCCTGACCGCTGAAATTGCCGCAGATCTGTCGAGTCCCGAGGAAAATCAGGGTGAGCGGATGGCACTTCAGATTGAACTGATGAATGCCGGAGTCCGCAAATTCACCGACGCGGACAAAAAAGAACTGCTTAACCGCTGGTGCTCAGCAGGCCCAAAAGATACTGCTGCCGAAGTCCTGCGGGACCGCTTTTTTGCCGCCATTGGCCACCGGTAACCGGATCAGGACAACGCCGGCAGCATCAGGGTCAGAGCAGCCCCGCCCAGGGGACCGGCACCAATCTCCAGGCGGCCCTGATACAAACTGACCAGTTCTTTAACCACCGCCAGGCCAATCCCCTGACCGGACTGAATTTCATCCAGACGCCGGCCCCGATCCAGAACATCCCCGCGCTGGGCGGCGGGGATACCCGGGCCGTTGTCCGCCACACAAACGCAGACAAATTCCCGGGTCTCTATGGTTCTGGCAAAGCTTGAGATGTGCACCTCGGACCGGGTGTATTTAAAGGCGTTCTCCAGCAGGTTTCCCAACATTTCCATAAAGTCCCGCTCGTCACCCTTGGCGGCCAGATCTGGAACCAGGTTTTCTATAACCTTGATGTTCCGGTCCGCATAAGCAATTTCTAAAGCGCGGAGCAAGCGCCGGACAAGGACATCGATAACCACCGCCTTACCCACTACCACCGGACCCGTGGCTGATGCCTTGGATAGCTGATGGGTCACCGTGGTTTCCATGCGTTGCAGTTGTTCCTGCAGCAGAGCTTTATCCGGCACATCATTCAACAGCGCATTACGTATCACCGCCAGCGGGGTTTTCAGACTGTGGGCCAGGTCCTCCAATGCGTTGCGGTAACGGCTGCGGCGGCTTTGTTCGTGGGCCACAAAACGATCCAGATTATTGGCCAGCCCCTTTAACTCATTGGGGTATGCACTGCTCAAACGCTCCCGCTCGCCGGCTTCCAGTTCCCGAACTTCCCCGGCCATGGAGCGCAGGGGTAATAATCCCCAGCGCAGGGCGGCCAGTTGTGCAAGGATAAAAAAGGCCGTGGCGGCCCCCAGACCCAAACCCAGGTTACGGCGGAATTCGTTAATCGACGCCAGGTAAGGTGCCTGATCGGTGGCCGTGCTGAAGACCACCTGCTCGGTATCCACACCTTCCCAGATCACCGTATAACTTAAGTGGAATCGCGGCGTGGGCTCCGCGGTCTGGACAAAGACAAAGGAGCCCGGCTGGTAGTCAATTTCCGGGAAGTTCACCGCCGTGGTGACCGCTGATGCGGACAGCCAAAGCTGCTCCCCCAGATCGCTGGTGACCCGGGCGTACAACCCGGAATCGGGCTGACTGAGCCGGGGTTCAAACAGGGTTTCGTTAAAGGTGAGCCGGCCACCCTGTTCACCCACCGTACCCATCAATGAATAAATAACTAAACGCAGTTGTTGTTCCGCACCGGTGACCACACTGCCGGTAAAAGCACGGTCCAATACCCAACCCGTGCCGGTGAGAAACAAGGCCAGCACAAAGGTGCTGGTGAACAGCAGCCGATTCTGGATGGAGTTGGAAAAGCGCTCAGCAACCGTGGCCCTGCTCCCTAAATAACTTTGGTTATGTAATTTCCTGGCTTAACTATCCCGCTTCCGTGACAAAGCGATAACCCTGGCCCCTTACGGTGCGGATGAAGTCTACCGGGGTAATTTTCTTACGCAGTCGCCCGACAAAAACTTCAATAACATTGCTGTCCCGGTCAAAGTCCTGTTCGTATAGATGATCCGTCAGTTCACTTTTCGACACTACCCTGTCCGGGTTGAGCATCAAGTACTCCAGGACCTTATATTCATACGCAGTCAGTTCAATGGCGGCACCCTCAACACGCACCTCTTTTTTGGCGGTATCCAACTGCAGGGTACCCTGACTCAAAACCGGTGAGGCATAACCGGCTGAACGGCGAATAACCGCGTTTAAGCGGGCCATCAGTTCTTCCATCTGAAAGGGTTTGGCCAGGTAATCATCTGCGCCCGCTTCCAGCCCCTCAACTTTGTCCTGCCAGTGACCCCGCGCGGTCAGCACAAGAATGGGAAAACCCTGCTGTTCATCCCGCAGGCGTTTGATCATTTCGATGCCGTCGATCTTAGGCAGCCCCAGATCCACAACGGCAGCGTCATATTCGTATTCGCGCCCGTAGTACAGACCCTCTTCACCATCAACAGCCGCGTCTACGGCAAAACCTTCACCCTTAAGCTGGGCCACCAACTGCTCACGCAGATTGTGCTCATCTTCTACAACCAAAATACGCATGTTCTGTCTCCTCCTTTGCATCGATCACAAACTCTCCCCAGGCGCCCGAGGGTACGGTTTCTGCTTATCAGCAGGAGATCAAACCAGGGATAATCGATGTTGGACACTGATGTTGGGGCACCAGGGTTGCCGGTCCGGCCCAAGTACAACCCTTGGACACACAATTCCTAGCGGCGTTCCCGGATTTGCCCTTCACTATCTACCGTCAGGGTAACCACACGCTCACCGTCCACCAACATCCGCACCCTGTATTCCGTTACTCCGCCAAGCTTACGCGGATTTGCCGACAACACCTTGCCACCGGTGTGCTTGCGCGCAATGGCTGTGGCCTGCTTCAAGGTCACCCCGGGCTGAGGAGCAAAGTAGTTGGATGAGGCACTGGCTTCTTTGGTGATGCCATTCAAATTGGGCAGGGGCTGGGCAAACAGGGGGGTGGACAACAGCAACATCGTGGCCACGGTCAGCGCCTGCAGGATTTGTCCAGGCTGACCGGAGCCTTTATTCGTGTCTCTGTTCGTGTCTCCGTTCGTGTCCCTGACCGCGCCTTTTGCCGTGCACTTCTTTGAGCCCGTATTTGGGTTTTGCATCACAACCATCGCGCTAGTTGCAAACGTTGCCGTTTTTGCCACCTCAATCACCTTGCATACATCCGATATCGGCGATGACATTGTACCTGTCCTTTTGCACCGTCGTCAGCCCCTATTCAGCGGGGCTGACCCGGACACGAACCCGTATGGAATCACCGGGATCACGGTTCATTCGGGTCGTATAGGTTTCGCCGCCGAAGACATAGCTGACCCGGTAGCCGTCCGCACGCTCTTCTTCGCGCACTTCGGACGACACCCGGCACACCTCTTCGGTGCGATATCGGACCTCCTCCGAGTGATATTGTCGGCGCTGGTGGCGGGCCACGTCAGCACCGATGGAGCCACCCAGAACGGCACCCACCACGGTACCTACTTTCTTGTTTGTGCTGCTGTGCCCCACCGCGTTGCCCACGGCCCCACCGATGATGGCCCCTAAAATTGGGCCCGTTGCTGATGCCCTGCGGTGATAAGGTTGGTGATAGGCCACCCGTTCCTCGTGGCATTGTTCCACCGGCACGGTATAGCTGACGGTTTTGTACAATGGCTGTACATCTACCACCCGGGCACGCTCGTAGTGAGTCCCCGCCTGTGTTAAACCACTCACCATCACGCCCAAGACGGCACCCGTAACAATCGCAGAACGCTTT
The DNA here is from genome assembly GCA_028280225.1 of Pseudomonadales bacterium. Classification (GTDB taxonomy): domain Bacteria; phylum Pseudomonadota; class Gammaproteobacteria; order Pseudomonadales; family Azotimanducaceae; genus UBA4421. Next base: position 28,181 of record JANQMF010000035.1, read on the forward strand.
AAATGTGTACGTGCATTAACCATATCTCAACCTATCTCGATATTGCCTGTTGTCGATGTTTATCCTAGACCTCTCAACTGAACGACATCTGAACAGTTACCCCACAAAGGCTCAGGGTTTCGCCAACAGGTTCACACCCATAAGGTGATGATCTTCGTCCAATTCCGCCAACACGCCGGGTTGCAAGGGTACCTGCCCCCACAGCCATCGGGTCAACCGCTCGTAGTGGGCAATAAAACGCTGTAACTGAACCTCACTCATCCGTAGCGCAGGCTCAATTTGTTGTTCCTGCTGAGCACGCCACTGATAGACCTGCCGGAAACCGGGGATACGCAAATACGCCCACACATCGATCCCCGACCACAGTCCTTCGTAGTGCAGGCGGATTTGCCGATTCACCCAACGCCGCCAGACGCCTTGGCTGTCTTCTTCGGCTTCAAGGTGATTAACGGGTGCTGACAATTCTGTTGCGGGCTGGGCGCGGACACCCAGGCACCACCCCTCCAGAATCAATACACGGGCGTTGATCCGCCGCTCGCCAACCGGGTTGTCCCTGGCTTTGTCGAATACGGGTACGGTCAGGTCCGGCACCCCCCGGCGAAAGTCCCCGAGCACCCCGGCCAGATGCCGGTGATCGTGGGTCCCGGGCACACCCCGGGTGGCCAGCAGAGGATGTACCGTTTCCGCCAGCAAGCCACGCCGGCTTTGGCTTAAGTAAAAGTCATCCAGGGACACACAATCGGCTTGTATACCCGCCGCACACAGCACATCACGCAGCACCCCCGCCAGGGTGGATTTGCCGCTGCCCTGAGGGCCGCTGATACCCACGACCCGGGCTGGGCCATCAAGGCTGTGGAGAATTTGCAGCAACACCTGAGACACAAGCGCCCAATCCGGGTACGCATCATCCTGATATCCATCCACCCGGAGGTCCCGGGCAAATTTTTCCCGCATCTGCTGCTGCAGATTGGACAAGTTAATCATTTAGAATAATGCCCACAATCGTAAGGGAACCTTCTATATAGTCAGAGTCTAAGTTTCTCACACTCTTTGGCTTTGTTAATCCGCCTGATGAGAAGCGAGGGGTTCGGTGGGATCTGACTTCCCGGGAAAAATTAAAGGAGCTAATAATAATGAATGACATGATTGGTACATTATCGAACCTGTACGATAAAGTGTTCGCCTGGGCCAGCCACCTCGACGGGGTGGCCTCGATCATCTTGCGCCTCATCCTGGCGCCGGTGCTGATTGGCGCCGGCTGGGAGAAAATTACCGGAGACAACTGGTTCAGTCCCGAACTGCTGCCTTTCCCTTTTAACGTCATTCCCGTTGAACTGTCCTGGTTCCTGGCCAGCTATACCGAATTTATCGGCGGTATCTGCCTGTTGCTGGGTTTGGCCACCCGGCTGTGGGCCATTCCGCTGGCCGTGACCATGCTGGTGGCCGCGGGATCTGTCCACTGGGACAACGGCTGGCCTGCCATTGCCCCTTCAAACCCGCCCGCGGTCTGCATTCCGGACAGCAAAGCCCACGCCGAATCCAGTGTGTTTTATCGTTATATCAAGTGCTACAACGTCAACGAACGCACCATTGAAGCGTCCGAGCGTTTATCCAGAGCCAAGTCCATTCTGCGCGAGCACGGCAATTACCGGTACCTGAACGGCAGCGGCAGTATAGTCAAGCTGAACAACGGCATCGAATTCGCCATCATCTACATGTCGATGATTCTGGCGCTGTTTTTTATTGGCGGCGGACGCTACCTGAGCCTGGATTATTACCTGCGGCGCTTTGTCGTCAACAAAGACGATCCATAACGCCCGGAACACACGCGCCGCCGGTTTAGCACATGGAAGTTCAAGCTCTGGTTGTCACCTTTGCAGCGCTGAGCCTGCTGCTGTTTAGCGCAGGCTGGCTGGCACCGCGCATCCACCTGCCACAACCTACAGTACAATTCCTTTTAGGTGCGGTTGCCGCTAATACCGTAGTCGCCTTTGGCGTGGACACAGGCCTGCGCTACCAGAACTTTCACGACCTTGTTTTTTACCTGTTTCTGCCCATTCTGGTTTATACGGCTGCCTTTGAAATTAACGGCAACGCCCTGCGCCGGCAAATTTCCGGGGTGGGCAGCCTGGCGGTATTCGGCTTGCTGGTCACCACGGGGCTTACGGCTGTCTGTCTGTTCTACGCCATTAATCACCCAACCGGGTTTCCGTGGGCGGCTGCTCTGCTGACCGGCGCGCTGCTGGCGGCAACAGACCCGGCCGCGGTGACCAGCCAGAGCTGGATACATGACGTCAAACCCCGGTTGGCTTTGCTGCTGGAAGGCGAAAGTCTGCTCAACGATGCCACTGCGGTGGTGTTGTTTACCGTTATTCTCAGCCTTGCCCTGAGCCCCGATCCGGCCGCCGGGGGAGCGGTTTTTCTTACCGCTGCGGGCACCTTTGTCCGGGAGATTCTGGGTGGTCTGTTCTTTGGCCTGGTTGCCGGTTTTGTCGGTCAACGCCTCAGCCGTCGACAAGTATCAACCGCCCAACTCTGGATCGGCATGGGCCTGGCCCTGGGCGCTTACCACGCCAGTCTGGCGGTACACGCCTCCGGGGTGGTCGCCTGTCTGGTCTGCGGGCTGATGCTGGGACACAAGGCTGATGAACATTCCGCCGTCAAACAACAGTGGTCTTTTCTGGCTGATACCACCAACGGTGTATTATTTATACTGATGGGTGCCACCATTACCGTCACCATGTTTACCGAGCGCTGGCTGGCGATAATTATTGCTATTGCCGCGGTGGTGCTTGCCCGTTTTGTCAGCGTTCACAGCGTCCTGGGGGCCCAAACCCTGGTCAGCACCCATCCGTCTACCCTGGAAGAAAGAAATCTCATTGGCCTATTAGGAATGCGTGGCGCTATCACCATTGCGCTGGTTCTGGTCTTGCCTGTTGAACTGCCGTATTGGTGGACCATTCAGTCTATCGCCTATGGCGTGGTCCTGTTTGACCTTATAATAACCGCCCCTATTATGCCGTTGATCATTCGCCCCAATTAAAAGCAGTTAGCAGTAAGGTAATCCCATTGAAAAACTATTCTTTACGCTCAATTAATCTCTGGTTGGCCGCCCTGGTGCTGTTGGCCGGTTGCAGTCAGAACCCAACTGCCCCATCCGGCTCCCAGGCCGAGCAGACCAAGGTCAGTGTTCGCAAGAGTCCCAACGACAGCCGCAACTACCGGTACTTGACCCTACCCAATAAAATGCGCGTATTGCTGGTTTCGGACGCGGCAACGGAAAAGTCCGCAGCCGCGCTGACGGTATTTCGCGGCAGTTTTCACGAACCCCAGGATCGTCCGGGACTGGCACACTTTCTGGAACACATGCTGTTTATTCAAACCGAAACCTTTCCCGAAATTGACGGCTTTCAGCACCATATCAGCAGCAACGGCGGGTCTTCCAATGCCTATACCGCCATGGATCACACCAACTACTTTTTTGACATCAGACCGGCTGCTTTTGACGAAGCATTGCAGCGGTTTGCACACTTTTTTATCGACCCCGTTTTAAGCCCCGAATACTCTCAGCGGGAAAAAAATGCCGTGCACTCGGAGTATCAACTGCAGCTTAAGGATGACGGCTGGAGGGGATACATGGTGGGCAAACAAGTTTTGAATCCCCAACATCCCGGTGCACGGTTCACCATCGGCTCCCTGGAAACTTTGTCCGGGGATATTCACAAAGACCTGGTCGACTTTTTTGACCGTGAATACTCCGCGGACCAGATGGGTTTGGTGGTTTTGTCCAACGAAAGTCTTGATGCTCTGCAAGCCAAGGTCCAGCCCCTGTTTGGCGCCGTAAAAAATAACGATATTGGTCCCGACTACCCGCCCATGCTCATGTATACAGAGGCTGAATTGCCCGCCCGGGTGGAAATCAAAACCCTTAAGGACGGCACGCAGCTCAGCTACAACTTTCCCATCCCCAATACCCTGGAACACTATACAAAGAAACCCGAACAATATATCACCAACCTGATTGGCCACGAGGGCGCCGGCAGTCTGTATCAGCTGTTAAGTGCCAAGGGCTGGATCGAAAATCTTGGCGCAAGTGTGGGTAATCTGGACAGAAACAGCAGCATGGTGTCCATATCCATGGAGCTGAGCGAAGCCGGTAAGGATAAGGTGGCGCAGATTACCGACCTGCTGTTTCAGTACATTGACATGTTAAAGTCCACACCGCCCAGGGAAGGCCTGTACAAGGAACAGGCGGTTGTTGCTGAGCTGGGATTCCGTTTCCAGGAAAAATCCAATCCCATGGGCTTTGTCTACCAGATGGCACCCAGGCTGGATCAATTTGCGCCGGAAGATCTATTGGTTGCCCCCTATTTGATGGAGTCTTTTGATCCCAAGCTGATTCAGGAATACCTGGCCTACCTGCGCGAGGATAATTTATTGTTGGAAATATCCGGCGCGGATATCAGTGGAGAACTGGCCGAACCCTGGTTTGGCGTATCCTACAACTTGCGACGCGGGCCGGTTCCGCGTAAGGCAACCCCAACCGACAGTTTTCATCTGCCTGCGGAAAACCCCTATCTGCCTGAAGACCTGGACCTCAAGATGGCTGATGAGGCGGATATTGCCTTAAAGATTGATCAGCCCGGGATGAAATTGTGGATGGATACCGACCTGTCCTTTGGCACCCCTCGCGCAAATCTGTATCTGGAACTGGCCGTGGCTGGCGGGCTGACAACCCCGCGGGACCGGGCCATGGCCCAGTTGTACCGCTTACTGGTCAACGATGCCCTCAGCGAGCAGACTTATCCCGCTTACCTGGCCGGGCTGGGGTATGGCATAAGTGTGCCTGACTCGGGTTTTGAAATCTCTGTGGGTGGATACCAGGACAAGCAGCTGATTTTGCTGGACAAGGTACTGGATGCCTTGTTAACAACATCAATCAGGGCGGACAAGTTTGCTCAGTACAAAACATCACTAATCCGAGAGTGGCAAAATTCCCTGAAGGATAAACCCTTTACCCAGGCTTTTGGCGCGTTGCAGGATGTGTTGCGCACCGGCCGCTGGCCCCGTGTTGTCCTGGCCCACGCCCTGCAGGAGGTGGACCTTGCACAGATGCACCGGTTTCAGGCAGACAAGCTGAGTGCAATCAGCGTTCAGGGGTTACAGCACGGCAATATCAACAAGACAGACCTGGACGCCCTGGGCAGCCTGCTGCAAGCCCGGTTGCCCATTAGCGACCACGCTCTGATCCGTGCCCGGACCATTGATATCGAAAGCCCCCTGCGTCTGCAACTGACGGTGGATCACGACGACTCGAGCATGGTGTTGCACCTGCAGGACGAAGACGACTCCTTTCCCAGCCGGGCAAAAAGTGCCTTAACGGCACAACTGCTGCACAACGCCTATTTCCGGGAGCTGCGTACCGAACAACAGTTGGGTTACGTGGTCAGCGCCAACAACCGTCCTGTGGTCCAAAGGGCCGGAATTTCGTTTGTTGTGCAATCCCCGGTGGCATCAGCTGCACATCTGGAAGAGGCAACCCGGACCTTCTTGACCCAATTTATCGCTGACTGGCCGCAGCAGTCTGACGAGGAGTTTGCCCAGCAGAAGCTTGGACTGATCAACCGCCTGCGCCAGACACCTAAGAATTTGAACGAACAATCGTCCCGCTATTGGACAGATCTGGAAAACGGGCACCTCACATTTGACAGCCGGGAGCAGATTGCCGGTGAAGTGGAGCAGTTGACCCGGGCTGATGTGGCGGCTTATCTGGCGGAACTGGCGGGCAAGTTCAACAACCGCAGGTTACTCATTTATACACCGGGAAAATTTTCCGAGGTGCCCACCAAGGGCGCCTTGTTGAGCCAGGCCACCGCCTTAAAACAGCAGGTTACCGGCTCAACTGAAAATTAAACCGGGGCAGGGAGTCGAGCAGTGCCCGGCCGTAACGCTGGGTCACTATCCGCTTATCCAACATGGTGATGCGCCCGTGGTCATTTTCGTGACGGATAAGACGGCCACACGCCTGCACAAGCTTCAGCGCCGCATCCGGAACTGAAATTTCATAGAAGGCGTTGCGGCCCTGGGCTTCTGCCCACTCCGCAATGGCCTGATCCACGGGATCGTCCGGGACGGCAAAGGGAAGCTTGACGATAATCACATGGCGGCAATAGTCATCCGGCAGGTCCAGACCTTCGGAGAAGCTGGCCAGGCCAAACAAGTAAGACGGCTTGCCTTGATCGATGCGGTTGCGGTGGTTGCGTATGAGCACTTGTTTAGCCATCTCTCCTTGAACAAATAGTCCCTCGGCTAACTTTTCCGGGAGCAGCTTGACTACCGCATTAAGCTGCCGCCATGAGGTGAACAGAACCAGCGCGCTCACCTCGGCCGCCAACAAATCCGGGAGAAGCTCGCTGACTTCCAGGCTGTGTGCCTCAAAGTCCCGGGGATCCGAACTCATCTTCGGCACGCTGAAGGTGGCAATGCGGGGATAGTCAAAAGGGCTGGGAATGCGTATCCGGGTAGCTTCCGCGGGTAGCCCGGCCCGTTCCATAAAACGGTCAAAACGTCCCATGGCGCTCAGCGTTGCGGATGTGCAGATCACCCCATAAGCCCTGTCCCAAAGGACTTCCTTAAGAATATGTCCCGGTTCGATGGGAGCGCTGACCAGTTCAACATCGGTATCCGTGCGGTTAATCCAGCGCGCATGCCGGTGGGGCGATTTGTTGGCATAGTCCTCCAACAGCGCCTGAACCGCCAGAGCGCGGGTTTGCAACTGGCCCACCGGCACCAGCCAGTCCTCCGCTTCGTAGGCATTTGGCCAGCCGCTTTCTCCGGCCACCGCCTTTTGCACCAGACTGTGAGCCTTTTCCAGTGCATCACAAATTTTGCTGATGGGACCCAGACAGTCCCCCGCCCCTTGCCCAAGGTCAGCGGGGACATCCCCCATGACAAACCGGTGGATGTCCAACTGTTCATCCCGCTGGGTATATTCAAGCCCTTGCAACAATTGACTTAAGTGTTCCAGGCCGGCACTCAGCAGACCGGTTTCGCCGGCCACATCCGTGGCGATCGCCACCAGTTCCGCCGGCCGGGCAAACCGCTGGGTGAGGCTGCCCAGCACCGAATTGACCTGTTCCAGCCAATTGATGGTGCCATTTACCCGGGTGCGCGCCGAAAAGTGGCTTTGGGTTTTGTCCGCAAGGTGATGGGCCTCATCCAGGATGAAAATGCAATCTTCCGGCTCGGGTAATACCGCCCCACCCCCCAGGGCCAGATCCGCCAGGACCAGATCATGGTTGGCTACAATAACGTCTATACCTTCCAACAGATTGCGCGCTCTGAAGAAGGGGCATTGTTTAAAAAAACTGCAACGGTTGTTGCTGCACCCCCGGTGATCCGTGGTCACCGGCTCCCAAGCCCCCTCGGGCATCTCCTCGGGCCAGCTATCGGATTCGCCGTCCCACTGCCCGGTGCCAAACTGGTCCAGCATGGCCTGATACAGGGGGGTGAAATCTCCATGTTCACTGCCCACCTGAAACAATGCCATTTCCTGCTGACCCTGATATTTCAGGTGATCGTCCAGGCGTTTCAGGCACAAATACCGCCCGCGCCCCTTCGCCAGGGCCACGGAGAAGTTTAATTGGGCGTTTTCTTTCAGGTCCGGGATGTCATTCAGGGTGACCTGTTCCTGAAGCGCAATGGTGGCGGTGGAAAGGACAATGGTTTTATTCATTGCCCGGGCGGTGGGAACCGCCGCCAGACAATATCCCGCGGTTTTTCCGGTACCGGTGCCGGCTTCGATCACCGCAATGCGCGGCGCGGTGGACACCAAAGTGCGCGCCACGTGGGCTATCATCTCCCGCTGGCCCCGGCGGGGTTTAAACCCCCGGGCAGCCAACCAGGCGCGATAGGCGGTTTGGATGGTTTCTTTGACTTCGTCGCTTAAGGGGTTTTCGGGCGCCTGCATCTGACAAGCTTACTCCGCGCCCCGCAGTGTTGGCTACATTTCACTGGCTCCGGAGTGTGTGCGACATGACCAACATCATCGGCACCAACAGCTCAGGACCAACTGTTCAGCCAAATGCCCGGGTTCAACCGGACCAGCGGTTGTGCCGGCGCAAAATTTTCCCGCACACGCAAGAATCCTGCATGACCAACCCTTCGTCACCGGTTGGATGCAGGACAAATCAACTTGTATTCAGAAAAAACCTTGGGGGTCTTTCCCGTGCGCTTATTGGGCGCTGGCCACTCCAGGCGCCTGCTCCGGCGCGTGAATGACCCCCTGAGCATCGACCAGGTAGTAACCACGCTGATGCATACAGGCAAAAAACGGGCCCTGGGTATCCGTACCCAAAGCCTTTCCCCGGTCCATAACGTCTTGTTGGCATTCGGTTTTATCAAAGGCAAACAAATATTCGCCACCCTGCGGGTGGTACCAGGAAAACGTAGGCGTATTTGACGTACATCCAGCAATCGATAGAACAGCAAATACGAGAGAAATACCTAATTTCATGTTGCCATTGTCACGCCGGTTTATGACGTGTTTATGACAGAAAATGACATAATTCCGCATTATTTGAAAAAAGTGGTGGGGATTTCGTAAAAATCGGCCGAAAAACGGCTGTTTAGCACCCGGTTGTAACAATTCGGGCCACAATTTTCGCTATATTTACCACCAGCAATCGATAAACATCACAGTGACGAGGAGAGTTTATGCTTAAGTATCTCGCAATCGCTATGACAGCCATACTAATTGCCGGCTGCCAAACCAATGTGGCAGAACCCACCCATCGATGGGCTTCTACCAACGACGCTGACCGGGCTCAGTATCAACACGACCATGCCAAGTGCCAAAGCCAGGCTGATATCTCAACAAGCCGCGCGGCTTTAGACACTGACAGTGAAGGCTTTTCAGTCTACAAACAGTGCATGAACAGCCGCGGCTATGTATTAACCGCTTATAACAACTAGCGGTCCATAAAACAGACCGCTAGCTGAACCATTTGGCTTGAGAGCTGGCCAACCTGAGTTGGTCAGCTTCCCAATCAAAGTTGCCACTTCAAGTCAATTGAAAACGTCGACCCCACGTTCTGCTCAATCACCGTAACCCGGCCTGCAGAGCCGTCCTGTTCAATTTCCAGTTCGTCATCTAACAGGTTTTGTGCCTTTACCTTAACCGTCAGGTTCTCGGTAGGATACCAACTGTAGACAAAGTCCAGGGAATGGAACGGCTGTTCAAAAGCGTCATCGTTGCCATCCACACCGGCGAAAAAGATCCGTTCGCCAAAGGCATTGTAGACCAGGGTGGCTGCGTGTTTCGCATCCGGCGAATCCCAGCCGATCTGCAGGTTAGCTACCCATTCGGAATGCTGGGTTAAGCGGCGGCTGTCATTAGTAATGGACGCCGCTCCGGGCACCGCCCGGTCCAGTTCCAGGTCCGAGTCGCTGAAGGTGGCATTACCCGCAAGATAGAAGCCTTCCAAGGCTGAAGACAAACTACCCAGCCCTTTCAGCCATTCTATTTCTGCACCGTAGATTTCCCCGGACTCACCGTTCACAAAGCTGAACAGAATGTTGTCTTCACTGGCACCACCCTGAACAGTTTCAATGGGGTTATCGATATCCTTCAGGAACAATGATACAGAGAAGCTGTCGCCACTGTCCCACAGCCATTCCGCACGCACGTCATAGTTGGTGACATCAGAAGACTGTAAGGTCGAACGGCCTTGTACCCGGGCCTCGGTGAGCGGGTCGATAAAGATGGACTCTGTCACTTCGCGGATGTCCGGGCGGGCAACGGTTTCGCTCCAGGCAAAGCGCAGCTGGAACTCATCCGACCAGAATCCCGGCTGAATGTAGGTTACCGCCAAAGACGGATAATACTCATCGTCCGCGATAACGCCGTCAGCAATCTCCTGCGGAGTTGCGGCAACCCGGGGCTGGCCAAAGGTCAGAATATCCAGCGGCACCGAAACTTGCACAAAGTCTTCGTAGCGGACCCCGGCGGCGATGCGCCAGGTTTCGTTAAGCAGCAGGTCGAACTTAGCCCAACTGGCGTCGTTGATCTGCGCAGCAGCATAACTTTCTTCACCAAACTGGCCAATATTCAAGGCAACTTGAAGACCCGTGGACGAATCCAGGATGTTGGCGTCACTGAATACCTCACTGGGGGTCCCCGAAGATACCGTGTTGAAGCCCGCATCCGTGCTGCCCAGACCGAAGGTGATCTGCTCAAAAAAGCGGGTTTTGCGCACATAGTCGTAGCCCGCGGCAAGCTCCAGATCCCAACCGTTACCATAGATGGGATAGGTAGCCGAAAAGCCATTACTTTCCACCTCATCTTCAAGTTCCGCAAAGGTATAACGGCCGGCGGTGAGCGTGGAGCGGATACGCGTATTTAAAATCGCACCCGTTGCCGGATCCAGGCTGTCCAGAGATTCCATACGCACTTCGTTGGGAATGTCCGTATCTGCTTGAGAATCCGACCAATACCAGGTGTATTCAAGATCCCGCAGCGGTGCCAGCCAACTGAAGCTGTCACCCAGGATATCCAGGGTGGCGTCGCCCAGGGTATGGCTGCCCGAAATCTGGTTCACTTCCAGCTCCCGCTGTTCGAAGCGCAACTCGTTGATACGGCCCTGAGCCGGGGAGGTAGGGTCTGCACAGTCATTAAACTGGCCCTGGCCACAGGTCCGGGATACCGAGGCTTCGTCTTCGGTATTGCGGATGAACATGGAATTGGTGCCAATTTCATGATCTTCGGTAAAGCGCACCCCAAGGCTTAAGGATCCGGTTAGCGACGTTGAGCGCACGGTACGCTGTGTTTCGGAAAAATCCGAATCCGGCAGGTTAATCCGCCGGTTCACCCGCTCCCGGTTACGCCAGTTATCATCATAGGCGCCCAGGGCCAGGAAACCGACTTCCCAGTTTTCCCCCAAAAACCAACGGTAACCGCCGGTGGCTTCCAGGCCAATGTCTGCCGGCAGATCCTTGTCCCGCACATCGATGTTGCGGTTCAGCTCTGTCGCTAATTGGCGGTTAACGGCTTCAGCCTCTTCAATGGTGTGAAAGCCGCCGTCCTGGCGCAGAACCTCCAGAATATTGCCCGGTGAAAAACTACCCCGGTAGGTGCTGATGGCCGTCTGTAAGGCATCCGGCAACTCCCGGGTGCCATCATCGTCACCAAATTTATCATCGTCACCGCCACTATAGGTGAAGGCATCGTCGCTGTGGTTGGTATTCCAGCCGGATTTGATTTTCAAACCCAGCACGATATCTTCCGGCACCCGCTTGGTACGGATGTTCACGTTGCCGCCGCCAAAGGCCGCCGGCAGTTCCGGCGAGTAGCCTTTGCTGACCGTCAGAGCGTCTACAATGTCCGCCGGAAAGATATCCAGGGGCAAAACGTTTCGCGTCAGGTCCGGTGAAGGCACCGCCGCAGAGTTCAATTGGGTGCTGGAGTAGCGTTCACCCAGGCCGCGAACATATACAAATTTCCCTTGGGCCAGGGTCAGGCCGGGCACCCGGCGCAGGGCCGCGGCAACATCACCGTCACCGACCCGGCCAATGGCCTCAGCGTCCAGCATGTCTACCGGTACACTGGCATCCATGCGCTCGGATACAATATCCGTAGCGGCCGCTTTGTACCGGCCAATGACCACCACCTCTTCGATGGTGGCATTGTCAGCGGCGACCACCGGCTGCTCGGGAGCAGTCCCGGCCTCGTCCGCCTCCTGGGCTTGCGTTGCCGCGGCCAGGCTCAGGACGAGCAAGGCACCGGCAAACTTACGAGTTAGCATTGTCATTATCTTAATTTCCATAGCTGTTACGGGTGGTTAACTAAGTCCCCCGAGCCCGCGCTAAGGAATAAAGTAAACAGTGCTGTCGAAGCCGAAGGTCCAACCGCCGGCGGTCCAATCGTCTACATCACCGTCACCATCAGGGCCCACTGCACCCAGGAATTCATCGCTGGTGTCGCCGTCACCATCGGTATCCGCCAGGGTGATAGTGATCGGGTTAACCCCATCCGTGGGTGCTGCAAGGGTTTGATAACCGTTAGTTTCAAAAATGACCGCTGCCGCCGTATCCGTGACCACAGCGTTACCCACATTATTGGGATACGAAACTGATCCGGTGTCGGTCACCCACTGCAGCACGGTGTCACCATTGGGAAAGGTGGCCGGGTCTTGAGTTTTGGTGGGTTCCGCGCCAGCCAGCAGGGTACCGGCAATCACCGAATCACCGTCACCCGCCAATTGACCGGTGGAGTCATCGTTCACTTCCAGCAGCTCGTTACCGGTCTGGGAAAGTTCGTTTAAACCATGACCGTCATACAGAACGGAATTTAAGATAGTGGCCTGAGTACCACGACGCAGCACAATACCTTCAGAGTCACCATGGGTGCCGCCGTCAAAGTTCGAAGGAATGCAGGTCAGGTTGATCAGGGTGGGGTTGGTGGTGGGGGTCAGACCCAGATTGTCACCGTCACCGTCACCTTCCACACAGCGGTTGGCGTCGGTGGGGTTGTGAATAACCAGCGCCGGGCCAACGGTGCCGATATAGCCGTCGGTCCAGTCGATGGAGTCGTCCCGGACATACATCGCCAACAGATTTTCAACGTTGACCGCACCACCGAAGAATTCCACACCGTCATCAAAGGTGCTGTACACCTGAATGTTGCGCACGATGGTACCGGAACCCACAGCGTTGAAGGTGATGCCGTTCAGCTCGTCACCCGGAGCCGCTTCGAAACCGGTGTGTTTAACCACAACGTATTCCAGGTGGCCGGAGCTTTCGTCGTTTACCGCACCGCCAAAGTTGGATGGCTTACCTTCGGATAACTCGTGACAGTTGTTGTTGGTACGGGCTGCGTCATCACATTGCGAGGTAATGCCGTTGCCGTTAATCACCACACCACCCCACAGGGAAACGTCAAACTGTCCGGCGGTGCCACTGACCGCATCCGCAAAACCGGTGATGGTAATGGGCCGGGTAGGTGAACCAACAGCCATGATTTGAGAACCGCGATTGACCAGCAGATAGTCGTCATCCGCAAACGCCAGGGTGGCGCCGGCTTCGATGGTCAATACCGCACCTGTGCCGCCTGCTGGCGCCTCACCGGAATCCACATTGACACCCACCTGCAGCACATCGTTAAAGATATGCGCGCCGGTGATAAACGGAACGGTCAGATTAACTTCTAAAGGGTTGTCAGCACCCACAAAGGCAGAGTCGTAGGTACAGTTGGTACCGTCAAAAGAACCTTGCTGTACGGTGTTAGACGCCGGATCGGTATAGTTGGCGCAAGGGTTATTGCTGCCGCCACCGCCGTTTGTCACGCTATTGTCATTTGTTGTGGAATTGTCATTCGCGTTAATTTCAACGTCGCTGCCGCCGCCCCCGCAACCGACAAGTACAAAAATGCTTACCGCTGCAAAAAAGCCAAAACGCATGTCTTTAAAGCACCTCATGGTCCTGAATACCCCCAATTGTTAATAGAGTGATCTGTATCACTGTTTGTGAATTGCGCGCATCTTAGGGAGGGCTCGTGACAATAATGTGACAGGTTTAGTTTTCTTGATATTGCCCAACGCCCTTCCCCACCCCACAAGCCTTTGACGACTAACTTTTTTTCTTCGTGCAGCGCGCTGTCCAAAACGCGTAAAAACCCTAAAAAACCCCGCAAAAACACTACAAATTTAGCTTTGTCACAGAACTGTAAAAAACACGCGTTACGGTAATCTTTTAAATTCTATCTGGTCCATCATGGGGTACCGGAGACTGCTGAAAGACTACATCTCACACGTGGAAGCCATTGTCGGGGTAGACTTGATCGACATTGCTGCGCTGACTAATGCCTTGAATAAAAGGGATATTGGCGAACTGCGCACCGTGACTGCCGAGCTCAAGCGTGAGTCTTTTATGCATGGGCTGAGCACAGACCACAATCACACCATCAAACGGCTGCTGGATGAGGGTAAGCTGACCTATCCGGATCTTAAACACCTGACGGGGATTGAACCGGCTTCGGACCCTGATGACGAACTGACCGATGAACGCCTGGAGCGGATGATTGAGGTTATTTTGTCAGCTCAAGACAACAATAAATAATAGGTAGTGCTATTCCGGTCGATTGAGCCGGCGGCGGTACACCGGGCGTTGATCCGTGGTTTGCTCTGCCTCGGGTGGACCATCAGTTGGGTGATCATTATAAACCGGCCCGTTATTGCCGTGGGGGCTGTAGGGATAGGGCAGGATATACCCAGGGTAGTTGTTGCGCTGAGGCAGATATGGCTGTGCCGCTTGTTGCTGGGCCTGCAGCTGCTGATCCCGCCGGCGTTGTGCCCGCTGGGCCTCCCGCTGCAAACGAGACTGCTCCAGCGCACCAGCCACTTCCAACATGGCTGCCACCTGTTGTTCGGAAATCAATTCTGCTGAGGGCACATCACCATTCTCCGGGTCGCCACCCCGCGGTGGCACATTGGTGTCCACACGGTATGCACCCTGGGAGGCTTGGTCGGAAAATTCCAGTTCGCCGCGCTCATTGGTGGTGACATAAATTTCCGCTTGGGCCGCCGCAGACGTTGCCAAAATTCCCCAAAACGCTAAAAGTCTAACGCAGGGAAGCACCCAACAACTCCCGGGCAATCACATGCCGCTGCACCTCGTTGGGGCCTTCGCCAATGCGGCGAATGCGCATTTCACGGTACCAGCGTTCGAAGGGCAGGTCCTTGGCCACACCCAGCCCGCCAAACATCTGCATGGCGCGATCCACTACCCGCCCGGCAGCCTCGGTGGCCACCAGCTTGGCCATGGCGGCTTCTTTGCGGAAGGGTTCACCCTGGTGAGCTTTGTTGGCCGCTTCCAAGGTTATCCACAACGACTGTTTGATATCAATTTCGTTGTCCACCAGCATCCATTGAATAGCTTGTCGAGACGACAATGGCGCGCCAAAGGTTTGTCGCTGGGGAACATAATCCAGCGCCATTTCCTGCGCCTTTATGGCCACCCCAATACATCCTGCGGCATAGGGTATACGTTGGCGGGTGAGGCGGTCGTTGGCTATGGCAAATCCGCGATTAACCTCACCCAGAATATTCTCCTTGGGTACACGCATATCTTCAAACTGAAGTTCTGTTGCATAGTGCGCAGACCTTAAGGTGTGCACGATTCTGCGCACGTGAAAGCCCGGGGTATCGGTGTCGACAATAAAACAGGTCACCCCGTTACGGCCCTTGTCGGCATCCGTGCGCGCAAAGACCAGGCCGTAATCCGCACGGTCCGCACCGCTGATCCACAGTTTAGCGCCATTAATTATCCAATCGTCACCATCCTGCACCGCTCTGGTTTGAATGGCCCGGGCCGGATCGGAACCTCCGGAAGGTTCGGAAAGCCCAAAAAAACCACGCTTTTCGCCACGCAGGGTAGGATACAGATAACGCTCCTTTTGTTCCTCGGTGGCTTCAAAAAGCTGCGCCAAACCCGCACCGCCAAAGGTACCGTAACAAGGCGCGTACAGGCCGGCACGGTGTTGCGACATTTCCACCGCCAGCAGGGTGCGGGTAACCAGATCTACATCCGGACCGCCATACTCCGGCGGAATACCCAGGCCGTATAAACCCATCTCCCGGGTTTTTTCCACCAAACGATCCCGGTCTGCCGGGGCCAGTTCATCAGCATCCGGATCCAGGTCTGCTTCAAGGGGAAGAATTTCTTCTCTAACAAATCGGCGCACCATACCCACGATCATGGTCTGTTCTTCAGTAAGATTAAGATCCATCAGCCCGGACTCATTCTACCCAGTGAAATTTTGGGATTACCCGCGGGTAACCTGCCGTGATCGTGCATGTATACCATCATTAATTCGCGAAAGCGGCTCAAATAACTGGTGGTGATTTCGTGGCGGAAATAACAGGCATCAGGATGATCCGCACAGGCTTGGGTCACTTCTCCCCTCAGGCCCTGCAAACTGTTGCCCCCCGCATAACCCATATAGATCACCGTGTTGTCCGCATCGGCAAGCTGAAATACCCCCATATGGCCCCGCAGCACCACCGCAATCTGACTGACCTCTATCCAGGGTTTGTCCAGCCGGGCAGCCATGTCAGCCGGGCAGATCCACTTCAACTTTTTTCTTGGGCATAACCGATATCTCCATGGGTGCAAAGTGCTCCATGTCCACATCCAGTAGATAGGGGCCTTCCACCTGCATGGCTTCATCCATTGCCTGCTGAAATTCAGCCACATTTTTGACCCGCTGGGCAGGTACCCCCATGCTTTGCGCCATCTGGGCAAAGGCAACCTTACCCAAATCAGTTTCGTTGATACGTCCAAAACGTGTTTCCTGCAGCCAGCGCAAAACCCCGTATCCGGAGTCATTAAACACACAGATGACCAATGGGATCTTGTATTGGGCCGCGGTGGCCAGTTCTGTGGCGTGAAACATAAACCCGCCATCACCGTGTATGACCACCGTCTTTTTGTTTGTCGCAAGCGCAGCCCCCACGCTCATGGGGAAACCCGGACCAATGGCTCCGGAAGTTGGATTGATGGAAGTTCTGGGTGCGTAAATGGGAAATTGTTGATTCCCCCAATTGTAGGCTGAAATGGTCTGGTCCCTGACAAATACGCTGTCTCGCGGCAGTTTTTCCCGTATGTAGTCCATGACCTGGGGCCAGTCGTCCCCCAACCGGTCGCGCATGGCCTGACGCACCCCATCCCTGGCTTCCCAAACCACCTGATTAAACTGGCCGTCGTTCGGCAGCAAATCATCCAAACCGGCGTTTATTGCGGTTAAGGCGGATTTAGCATCCGCCAGAATGCCCATGGTGGCGGTGTGGGTGCGGCCAATCATGTTGCCATCAATGTCAATCTGCAGCAGCTTGCCCGGTGGGGTCTGGGCCTGAAACTGCCCGTCTACGCCCACGGCAAACTTGGTGCCCACGGCCAGGGTGAGATCCGCATCCCGGATGGCATTGTAGATCCCCGCGCTGTTGTAGTAATTGCCCACACACAGCGGGTGATCCTCGGGAATAACCCCGCGCCCGTCCACCGTGGTCAGTACCGGGCAATCCAGTTTT
>JANQMF010000162.1 GCA_028280225.1 Pseudomonadales bacterium
CCATCAACAGGGTGGCACCCAGGATGGCACAGTTCACTGTGATCAGCGGCAGGAATACCCCCAGCGCGTTGTACAAAACCGGTACGTAACGGTCCAGAACCATTTCCAGAATCTGCACCATGGCGGCAATTACCCCAATGTATGACAAATAACCCAGAAAGCTCAGATCCACGTCCGGAAAGCCGGCCCAGGCCAGCGCGCCTTCACGCAGCAAATTATTAAAGATCAGGTTATTGACCGGTACCGTAATACCCAGCACAACAATAACCGCAATCCCCAGGCCAATGGCCGTGGATATCTTTTTGGAAATGGCGATAAAGGTACACATGCCCAAAAAGAAGGTGAGCGCCATGTTCTCGATGAACACCGCACGGACAAAAATGCCCAAAAAATGTTCCATAACTACATGGCCTCCCTGTACTGCACATTGTCAGCAATTTCGTATTCCGGTTCCTCCACCTGTTCAGATTTCCAGGCGCGAATTCCCCAGATAAAAAATCCGATGATGAAAAAGGCACTGGGTGACAACAACAACATGCCGTTGGACTGATACCATCCGCCATTACTGACCGTGGGCAGAATTTCATAACCCATGAGCGTACCCGCACCCAGGGGTTCTCTGATCAGCGCCACGCCAATAAGAATAACGCTATAACCCAGCGCATTCCCCAACCCATCCAGTGCGGACAACATGGGGCCATTTTGCATGGCAAACGCTTCGGCTCGTCCCATTACAATACAGTTGGTGATTATCAAACCTACAAATACAGACAGGCTTTTGGAAATGTCGTAAGCCACCGCCTGCAACACCTGGTCTACAACAATCACCAGCGAGGCGATAATGGTCATCTGCACGATAATACGGATATTTGTAGGCACCCGGTTGCGTACCAGGCTGACAGCCAGGTTGGACATGGTGGTTACAAAAATCACCGCAGCACACATCACCAGCGTCTGGGACATACTGATGGTCACCGCCAGGGCAGAACATATCCCAAGTACCTGCAAGGCGATGGGATTGTTATTAAAAATCGGATCAACGAGTACTTCTGTTCTGTTTGCCATGTCTACCTCTAAGTCGCACTGGTGGCTTTTAAGCGCGCGATAAACGGACCAAAGCCAAGATCACCGGTCCAAAAGTTCACTAAATTCTGCACACCCCGGGTGGTAAAGGTGGCTCCCGAAAGGGCATCAACTTCATAGCTTGAGCCCGGGTTGGATTCGGGTAGTCTGCGCTTAACCAATTGCACCGCGGGTTCACCGCTTTCAAGATCAAATAGCTGCACCCCGGGCCATGTCTGTTTCCAACGCGGATTATCAACCTCGCCACCCAAACCCGGTGTTTCCCGGTGGGAGTAAAAGCCTAAGCCGGAAATGGTCTGCAAGTCCGCATCCAGGGCCAGATAGCCAAACAACGTACCCCACAACCCGTAACCCCGAACCGGAATCACCAGTTTAGCCAGGCGGCCTTCTTCCCGCTTGATATAAACCAGCGACACATTTTCGCGACGCCGCAGCGTGGCGATGTCCTGCTCCGCAGACAGGGCAATAGACATTGCCGGGTCTTTTGCGGCCCGAATAGGGTCAAAACTGTCTGCGTCAATTTCTTCGAGATATTCGCCGGTTTCCAGATCCACAACATGTACGGAAAACTCGGCAAATAACTCATTAACCGTGCGGCCGTCTTCGCTGACATTGCTATTCTGGGGCAGCAAACCCGCGGCACGCAGAATATTCTGCTTCTGATCCAAGGCTTTGTTCGCCTGCTGCTGGGGTTTCAGCGCAACGGCAATACCCGAGACAATAACAGAACACACCAAACACAGCAGCAGCGCAACAATAAAGGTATTACGCAGGCTATCTTTATCAAATTCAGCCACGTGCCATCCTCCGCTTGATATTCGATTGCACAACAAAGTGGTCGATCAATGGTGCAAACAAGTTACCGAACAAAATCGCCAGCATCATGCCTTCGGGAAAGGCAGGATTCACCACCCGGATCAGAACACACATAAACCCGATCAGAATACCGTACAGCCAGCGACCGGTATTGGTCATCGCCGCTGAAACCGGATCGGTGGCCATAAATACCGCACCAAAGGCAAAACCGCCCAAAACCAAGTGCCAGCTCCAGCTCATGGTGAACATCGGGTTGGTGGAGGGAATGAGGTTAAACAGCGTTGCCGTTGCAGCCATACCCACCAACGTACCCAGCATAACCCGGTAAGAGGCAATGCGGGTTAAACACAGGATGATGGCGGCCACCAATATGGCCAGGGTGGAAGTTTCGCCAATGGAGCCGGGTATTGCGCCGATAAAGGCCTGAGACCACTCCACACCATACTCCAACCCCACGGCCGCATTCCCCAGGGGAGTAGCCTGGGTTACCCCGTCGACAGCCAACCACACCGCATCGCCGGACATGGATGCCGGATAGGCAAAGTACAAAAACGCCCGCCCGGTCAATGCCGGATTCAGGAAATTCTTGCCGGTTCCGCCAAATACCTCCTTGCCGATAACCACACCAAAGATGATACCCACCGCTGCCATCCACAGGGGGATTGAAGGCGGCAGGGTCAGGGTGAAAAGAATTGAGGTGACAAAAAACCCCTCATTAACCTCGTGTCCCCGGACCGATGCAAACCAGATTTCAAAGGCAATCCCCGCGGCAAAAACAACAACATACAGCGGCAGGAAATAAGCTAAACCGTGAATCAGGCAATCGAACACGTTGTTAGGATTAAAACTGATTAAGCCATTCAGGAATATACCCCGCCAGCCCTCAACCGCCGTAATACCCGCGGCCTGCATGGCTTCATTGGCGTTAGCGCCCAAAACATAACTACCGGCCAGGGCCGGGATCCAGGCGCAAAACCAAACGGTCATCATGATGCGCTTCAGGTCCAGGCCATCGCGCACATGGGCCGCCCCGCCGGTGACCTTACCCGGGGTGTAAAGTGCGGTGTCGATCGCCTCGTAAGCCGGATACAACCATTCCAGCTTGCCGCCTTTTTCAAATTTTGGCGCAATATCATCCATAAAGGAGCGTAAACTCATGATTAACCCTCCTTTTCCAGTTGTGTCAGCACGTTGCGTAAAACGGGCCCGTATTCATATTTGCCGGGACAGGCATAAGTACACAGGGCAATATCCTCCTCATCCAGTTCCAGACAACCCAGGTTCACCGCGGTTTCCAAATCTCCAACCAGTAAGCTGCGCAGCAGCTGGGTGGCTAAGATATCCAGCGGCATCACCTCTTCAAAAGTACCGATGGGGACCATTCCCCTGGGGCTGCCATTGGTTGTTGTGCTGAACTGAATGCCTTTTTCACCCAACCACTTGGATAAGTAGATGGGAAAAACCGAGTGCCGGTTAGTCCCCGGGGTAAGATAGCCAAACAGACGCCGTTCAGAATCTTCGGGAATAACCGAAACCTGCAGATGGTAGCGGCCCAGAAAGTCCACCGGGCTGTGTGCCGTGCGGCCCGCCAGGATTGAACCGGAAATCACTCTTTGACTGCCGGGTTCAAGTTCCCCGGCTGTCAGCTCCTGTAAATTTGCGCCCACCACGGTGTTGATCAGGCGTGGTTTTGTCACTCCGGGACCTGCCAGGGACACCACTCTGTCGCTGAAGATTTTGCCGGTCAGGAACAAAGCGCCCAAGCTGATAACGTCCTGGTAGTTGATGTACCAGACCATCTTGGTTGCGTTAACCGGATCCAGGAAGTGAATGTGGGTACCCGGAAGACCCGCCGGATGTGGGCCCGAAAATTCATGGCTGCTTATTTTGCCGTCGTTGCCCGTGGGTAAAAATTTGCCCTTCTCATGGCAGACAAAAACAGGGCCTTCGGTCAGTTGGGCCAGCAGATCCAGGCCGGCGGCAAATTCGGTGGCTTTTTCCGGAATAATGAACAGCGGATCCGCAGCCAGCGGATTGGTATCCATGGCCGTGACAAAAATTGAATGTGGTGCGCTTTGGGGGTCCGGAACCTTGGCATAAGGCCGGGTGCGCAAACTTGTCCACTCTCCCGATGCCAACATCTGACTGACAATCTTATCGCGCCCGATATCTTTCAATTCATCTGCGGAGAATTGATCAAAGGTACGTTCCCCCCCTTCGGTCACCTCGATCACAACAGATTGCAGGGCGCGTTTTTCGCCGCGGTTAATTGAGCTGATGCGCCCGGCAGCCGGTGCGGTATAGACCACCCCGTCTATTTTCTTGTCAGAAAACAGGATTTGCCCTTTGTCGACAACATCTCCCTCCGCCACAGCCATGGTGGGTTTCATTCCGGGGTAGTCGTCCCCAAGAATGGCAACACTGCGAACGGATCTGCCTGCCTCGATGGCCTGTTCCTGGCCTTGCAGCGGCTCACCCGCCACGGGTAGACGCAAACCCTTTTTAATATTTATCATGCGCACCAATCACATTAATTCTTGTCCAGAAAGTGCAAATCCTCAAATACCGGGTATTTGGGACGGGCACTCATTGTCGTCCAGTGGGCCAAACGAATAAGCACAAGATGCTGTGCAAATCCCAACCGCCAAACGCAAGGTCTCAAGACTAGTGTAGTCGACTATTCGCAAGACCTTACATGTATCCTTGCTGAGGTAACGTTGTATTGGCTAGGCCTGTAGGCCGGTTTGGGGACTGACTGAGCAGCACCCTGAAGTGGCCGCGGAGATTATAAAGATACCGACATTTATTGCCAATAATTTGGCATGCTTTGGGGCGAGTTTAGTGGCCTGACCGGCCCCGGCAGGTGCTTAGTAGTAAAAGGAAAAGAATAGACGAGTTACCGTGGAGTCAAACTCGTACAAAGGTTCTTCCCCCGGTGCAAAACCCGTGGCTGTGACATCGCGAAAGTTGTCATAAGCAAAGTCAATATAGTCGACAAACAGGCTCAACTGACCCCGTTTAAACCCGGGAAACCAGTCCATGTCAAATTCATAGGTTACCCCGGCACCCAGGGTATTGGTTTGAAACGCAGCCAATTCCTTATCCCGGGCAATAAAGTTTTGCGCATTTGACCGCGGAAACAGGTCACTGTAAAAATCCGCCTCGGTCTGATCGTAAAAACGGTACTTCAGCTCTACCGTCAGCCCGGTTTCTTCGATGGGATGGGTATAAGCCACTTCCGCATTGTAGGCATTAATCCCCCAGGTATCGCTGTAGTTGCGAAACTCAAGTTTCAGGGCCGCCCGGTAAGGCAAAAAATACATGGCCCGAATGGCTTGAGCAGAACTGGTGCGGGTACGCGGATACAGTTCTGCTTCATAACTGTAACCACGGGCAGAATTTGGATCCAAAAAGCGTACCTGGCGATAGGGGTTGTTTAAAAAACCCTCATCCGTCACACCTTCGTAGTTCAGGTTGACAATCAGGTTTTTGGTGATGACCTGGGACAGATCTACCCGGTAAATCTGCCGCTTGGCGTCCTCTTCAAAGTTATCATCACCATTGCGGCGCACCGTGTCAGAGCCCCGGGCGTAACTGATGCCCAGGGTGGTCAGGTCACCAAAAAAGTCCTGGCTGATACCGAAGCGGAAGGAATGGGCAGAATAATCATCTTCCTCCGAGTTGGTGTAGGACAGGCCCATAAAGGTCTTGCCGTGCAAATAGTCAAAACCTAAGCTTTTTTCTTCCCGCTCCTCGGTGTATTCACTTGCTGTGGCCATCACGTCGATGGATGCGCTGGATATGTGGTCAACGTAGTAGTTAGCCCATATGGATACTTTGTCTTTAATACCCTTGCGCACCAGCACTGAAGGTCCGGTTACTTCCAAACCACCCCCTTCATAACCATGGTACATGACATCAGCCCGGTCCTCGGGCAACACCGCTGCATAACCGGATATTCCCGTAACCAGGAAAAACAGCATACCCGCCGCCATCAGCCAGATTAATCTTGCGGGAAAGTACGCTTTAATTTGCATGCCAAATTGTCCCTAATTTGTCCCTGCGCGAAATTCGCGTAAAACTAGTTGCATCCGCAACCACCACCGGAACCGCCTTCAGCCCCACGCGCGCCTTCCCGGGCCTGGTAAACATGGTGTAAGTAAGCTGCGGAAACCGGATCGCGGCTGAAACTCATGATCGGGTCTGCCAGGTTGTTTCTCTCAAAAGGGCTGACCCAGGGCTTGAGTTCGTAGTTGCTGCAACCACCGGAGCCGACAACCAAGAAAAACAACAGCAACAAATAACGTCTTTTCATATCTGCTCCGCTAGAAGAAGAAGGTCAGGCCAGCACTGAATTCAACGTTGTGTTTGCCTTCCATCGTGCCCAACAAGTCTGATTCGAAGTAGTGATCGCGCACATCCAGGTGCAGGGCCATCCAATCCGTTGCCACAAAGCGATACCCTGCCCCGGCATTGATGGTAAATAAATCGTCACCGCCAAATTCCGTACTGCCTGCACCGGCAATCAGATAAAGCCCCCCCTTAAACGCCCACCGTCCGGCAACAAAAGATTCACCGGGAAAAATGTTCCACCCCAGGGAAACGTTATAAAAGGTCACGTCCCGTTCTTCATCGGTCAGCAAAGGTGCACCGCCGCTGAGCTGTTCAAAGCTGGTCTGGCCTAATTTAGAGCGGCCATAGACACCCTCAACAAAAAAATGTTCGGAAATATGGTAAGCCAGGCGGATACTGGTGGAGGTATCCGTGCCAAAGTCCTCAAAGTGCATGAGTCCGGCATTGATACCAATCTCAAAGTCTTCACTGTCGATGGCATCCACTTTAACCTTACGTTGTTCCGGCTCGCGGACCACCAGAGGTTCCAGTTCCAGGTCCTCAGCCTCCGTGGCCGCCAGGGCCAATTCGGCACCTGATCCCAGGCTGAACAGCAGAACCAATATCTGCATAAGCCACCCGGCAGACCGGGCACATGAAGTGGCGTTTTGCGTTTTGTTTTGGTTTAGAAAAATATACTGAAGCCTGCTTTCCATTGATCTATCTCTTCGTTGTCATCCCGACTCGTCAACACCGTATGGCGCTTGTATTCCATGCGCAGCATGAACCGATCATTCAGGTATAGGTTTGCCCCTACCCCCGCATGCGCAATTTCATCCTCGCGATCTTCCGCGGCAACAATTGTGGTATGCGGTTTTGTGGTGATTATGCCTGTACCGATAGTGAAATAAGGTGACAGACGCCACTTCGGGAAGGGATACATAAGAATATTTGCGGACGCCATCACACCGTCGGAAAATTCACCTAATATTTGTGTCCCTTCCACCTGCAACGTAATGTTGGGGGTCAGCGCATAGCCGATATAGCCGGACAGGGAGTTAGCCCCGCCGAAGTCGCCACCGTTAAATCCCATCTCCCAGCGGCGTTTACTGAAATCACCCAAGCCCAGCTCACCAAAATCTATGGGATCGCCGTTCAGATCCAGGGTATGACGCATCTCATTGCGGTGCACCCAGCCTTCTTTGTCCCGCGGCGTGCGCACCTTGTACCAATCGGTTTTGGATTTCAGAATCTGTACTTCATCACCCTGAGCCGCCACATAAAATATGGGATAACCCTTGCCGGGGCCGGTACGCAGTTCAATGTAGGGATCCGAGACCACCACCAACGGCTGGTACTTTTCGAACGGATTCCAGGCGGCAGCACTGCTGCTGAAAATAAGCATCAGCACCATCAGGCCCCATTGGATATATCGATTGTTATTCATATCTGCCGTATGTCCTTCTTCGGCCTCTTTCTTCGGCCCCCTTCTTCGGAGTAGCTTTGGCCTTAAATTACTGGGGAACCACAAAGGGGTCGTTGTAATATTGTCCACCCACATCAATCCATTCCGAAATCAACTTCAACTCCGCCTCGGACAACCGGCCTTGATGGCTGCCGGCAGGTCCAAACAGGTCAAAAAAGCGGGGGCTGAAGTTTGCACCCGCCACACTCAGCGAGGGTGTCACCCCAACCGGTACCAGCACCGGGATGGGATTGTCGTCCGCATCCAGCACCAGGGTGCCGTCAGCATTGGTTTCAAAAAGCAGATTGCCGTTACCATCCGTTGCCTGCACCAACCTGTCTTGCACCGCCCCGTCCACCAGTTCTTGTTCATTGTCGTTAAACAGCAACTCGCGATAGCTTTTCAACTGATCAGCCTCTTCCGCGCTGGGGCCGTCAGACAAATCCAATTGCGCCATGGGTACCATGGCGGCACCGTCGCCATCAACGATGTTGTGGCAGGACGTACACGTATCGTCAGACACAAGCGTTATGCCGTCGGTGTCAAAGATGCGGCGGTCAACCGCCCAGATGGGATGAATATGATCGGGATAATGTACCGTAATACGGCATGCTGCCGTCCAGTTGGTCACACACCCCGCATCCACCGGCGGCGGGGTTGACAGGTTGGTATACAAATACGCAAAGCTTGGGTCCTTTGTGCGCACATTGGGATCTGTCCACACATCGTCATAGACTATGTCCACACTGGGATCAGGGATGGCCGCGCGAGTGATCACCTCGGCCATGGTTTCCCCGGCGTTTGCAAACAAAGCTGGTTCGGTGTTGGGGAAAGGTGAGCCGTCAGCCACCGCTCCGGAATTAATGCTGGGTGCCTCAGCGTCAGCACGGCCATGTGGCAGTTCGCTGGTAGAGGTATGGCAGCCGTTACAGGTTTTTTCTTCACCCGGACGCAATTGCATCCAGTTATTGTGGCGCTCAAATATGCGCCGCCCGTCAGCATCCAGAATTTCTATCCAAAAAGCGATATTGGCCGGGACCTTCACCTTTACCGAACCGTCAGGTTCAACGGCGGCATAACCAATAATTTCACGCATCAGTTGGGCTTGGGAGCGGCCAAAGTCGGCGCCATCAAGATCCACAATATCATCATCCGGAATGGATACCGATTTGGTGATGCGCACAAAGCGGGCGGGTCTGTCTGCCGCGGCGGTTTGCAACGGGTCCGCCAAAACCCCGATATCTGCCGCGGCGGTTCCGTCAAAGTCGTATACCGAACGTATATGCAGTACGCCAACGGATTCACCCACCAGATCAGGGTCCAGATCCAGCCCGGGGACTTTGTCCAGTATCACCGGTGGGTTTACCCGGTTCTCCATGACCACAGATTCAGAATAGGCCATACCCGCCTGGGCCAGCACAATGGGTTGCTGGGTACTTTCGGTCACATCATTCATCCAGATGCCGTACAGCGGATCCGCTTCGATCATATCCGGATTGGCTAAATTCTCATCGGTACAGGGTAAGATGACCGGGTCCAGGGGATTACTGGTGGTGTCTTCCAGACGGCACTGGCTCCAGGCGACCAACAGCCGGTTTGTACCGTCGTAAAGGGGTGAGATATGCGCATAACGGCCCTGCCGGGGCGGCTCTGATTCATCCAGGCTGAGATCACCGGGAATAAGAATCTCCTGGGCGTCCGTTAATAACCCCTGGCTGGCGAAGGTCGGCTGGTCGTGCTCAACATAGCTGGCCACATCGATGGCCACGGGCAGCGCGCCCAGACGCGCTTGCGCGCCCGGCGCGCGCATCATAACCAGCAGTCGCCCATCCGGCAGTTCCGTCGGCTCGACAAATTCAATCACTTCCCCGTTGGGCCCGGTGTCGTGGCTGTGCACCCCATAAAGGAGTTCTTGTTCCGTCCCGTCAGGGTTGGCGCGGTACAGGCTGATCCGGTCGCGCCCTGCCACATTGTCCCAACGGGCATAGACAACACGCCCATCAGACATCACCGCCGGATCTAAGTCCGAACTTTGGTTGAAGGTAATTTGCTGCAGATCCGTACCATCCACGTTCATGACGTGCAGCGTCAGAGCTTCTTCATCCCGGTCTTCATCCAGAGCGGAAAACTGGGGTTTTCCCTCATCCAACAATATGGCCTTGCTCAGGCGCTGGCGGGTTGAGGAAAAGACAATACGTCCGTCCGGCAAAAACTTAGGCGCCACATCCTGCCCATCTTCGGCAACAATGTCGGAGGTAATGGCCCGGGTAACCGTGCCTAACTCCCGGTCGTATACCCAGATATTCCAGGTGGGTTGTTCGTCATCGTCCAGATCCGGATCTTCCGGTGCACGCAGGGCAAAGGCCAATTGGTTACCGTCATAAGAAACGGCAAGGTCCTTAACGTCAATCAAAGCCGGGTTGCCGTCTTCGTCATCCGGGAATAACCCGGCGGTGATATTCACCTCATCCGCGCTGGGTGAGGCCCGATCGCGGACAAAAATTTGTGCCCCCGGAAAGAACTCGGTGGCGTTACGAACTTCGGTGGTTAAAAGGTTGCCGTCATCATCCGTCAGCAGCGGGCGCTGTACATAGGCAACGGCAAAATCGACCACCACCGGATCAGGGCTTTGACCGCCCCCCAGTCCGGCACTGCCGCCGGAACTTCCGGAGCCGCCACCGCCACAACCGGCGGCTGCCACAAGGGTGGCACCGGCAAATATCCAGGTGTACAGACGATTCAGGTGTGAGCTGCGCATAAACTTCTTTCGAGCCTCGATACCCGTTACGTTGGCCTGCTATTTTTTCACAAGGCCCTTACAAATAGTTGTGCGCCACATCACGTCCCGTTAACCGTGGTTGGCACAGGGACTTATTTGCAGCTACTTTTTTGTTAGCCGTTTGTCTGACCAGGCCGCAGATTCTTACATTGGCATAAAAAGTGGAACTTCGTCACAGCTTTAAGGGCGAGTTTTCTTGATCCTATGCGCCTTGAACGCCCACAGGGATGAAGGGGTTTTGCAGCGTCCGTTCTTCGACAGTTGAGTTCGCACTTAGGACGCAGATATAGGAGCAACTCATGAGGTTTGTTGGACCTGCCGTTAGCCGTTTTTGCAGGGTACTGCTGCTCATATCGGCCACCCTAAGTACATCCGGTGCCATTGCTGATGCCACCGATCAAGCCAAGCGTCTCCACGATCGAATTGCCGGTGTGCCCCCGGATGCCACCACCCTGGACGACATGCGTATTCTGATCACCGGCGGACAACCCCTGGAGGCGGCGCTGCTCGCCACCCAGTCGCCGGAATTTTATAGCGTAACGCTTAAGAACTTTGCCGCCCCCTGGACGAACAGGGATCAGAGTGTCTTTGTCCCCTTGGATGACTATATTGCCACGGTCATCGGCATGGTCCGCGACGACGTCGATTTTCGTGAGCTGCTTTCCGGCGACATATTATATATCGGCAGCGGCGGCGGTGTACCCGCCTATTCCAATTCCTCCAACGCACACTATGACGCTTTGGAAGACGCCGGCACAGATCTACAGGCCAATCTGACCGCCACCACTCAGTCTGCGGTGACCGGACTGCCCGCGGAGGCCACCGCTGGCATTTTGACCACCCGCTCAGCAGCCAAAGCCTTTTTTATTGCGGGTACCAATCGCGCCATGTTCCGCTTCACCATGCTCAACCACCTGTGTCTGGACATGGAGCAAGTTCACGACGTAACCCGGGTCCCGGACCGGATTCGTCAGGATGTTTCCCGCAGCCCCGGGGGAGACAGCCGTGTTTTTCTGAACAACTGCATCGGTTGCCACGCGGGCATGGACAGCATGTCTCAGGCTTTTGCCTACTACGATTATGAATATGACGAAATGAACGACCCTGATGCCCAGAATGGCTCAATCAACTACAACGGCACCGGAGAGGTAGACCCGGTTACCGGTACCCGGGTGGAAGAAAAGTACTTTAACAACAACCTCAACTTTGAACACGGTTTTGTGACCCCCAACGATGATTGGATCAACTACTGGCGCGAAGGCCCCAACAAACTCCTGGGTTGGGACACTGCCTTACCCAACAGCGGTACCGGCGCCAAAAGCATGGGCCGGGAACTTGCCCACTCTCAGGCTTTTGCTCAATGCCAGGTCAGGAAGGTATTCGAAAACGTCTGCCTGCGCCCACCCCAGGACAGCAGTGACCGCAATCAGATCGACAGTATGGTGAGTTCCCTGCAAACCAGCGGTTACAACCTGCGCCGTACCTTTGCCGAATCCGCCGTTTACTGTATGGGCAGCTAGGAGATAAACGATGAATAATCAGCTTATAAAAGTAGTTAGTCTTCTTAGCCTTAGCCTGATCCTGCAGGCCTGTGGCAGCGGCAGCGGTGCGTCCACCACGGAAAATCCGATTACCGCCGCACCGGATGTCAGCAACTACTCCGGCCCGGCCCCGTCAACCCCGGATGTGCAGGCCTTTAAGCTTGCTCTGTGGGACAATCTGGTGCCGAACAACCGCTGTGGCACCTGCCACAACGATGACCAAAATCCACGTTTTGTCCGCTCGGATGACATCAACGATGCCTATACCGAAGCCAATACCATAGTCGACTTAGCGGATCCGGCTAATTCGATCATGGTCAGCAAGGTACGCGGTGGACACAATTGCTGGCTCAGCAGCGACGACGCCTGCGGCGATATTATCCAGTCTTATATCGAAAACTGGGCCGGTCAAACGCTGGGGGGTACCGGTAAAGAAATTCAACTGGAAGCACCCCCCATCCAGGATCCGGGCACCAGCAAAAACTTCCCCGCCGACACCGCATTATTTGCCGCTGAGGTATATCCTCTGTTGACCGAATACTGCTCGGATTGTCACCGGGACACCGCCGCCATCCCCCAGAGCCCGTTTTTTGCCAGTGAAGAAATCGATACGGCTTACGCGGCAGCGCAGACGCGGATCGACCTGGAAACCCCCAGTGCCTCACGTTTTGTCGTCCGCCTGGGCGGTGAATTCCACAACTGCTGGGATGACTGCACCAGCAACGCCGCCGAAATGGAAACCGCCATCACCAACATGTCCGACGCCATTGTGCCCACTACGGTGGACCCGGCCCTGGTGACCTCAAAAGCGCTGCGTCTGATCGACGGCATCATCTCTTCCGCCGGTGGCCGCCACGAAACCAATGTGATTGCGCTGTACGAATTTAAGACCGGCATTGGCAATACGGTTTTTGATACCAGCGGCATCGAACCTTCCCTGAACCTGACCCTGTCCGGTGACTACGGCTGGGTTGGCGGCTGGGGGGTGCAATTTACCGATGGTAAGGCCCAGGGATCCACCACCGCCTCGGCCAAACTGCGGGATCAGATTACCGCCACCGGCGAATATACCATTGAGTTGTGGGCTGCCCCGGCCAATGTGACCCAGGACGGGCCCGCGCGCATTGTCACCTATTCCGGTGGTCCTACCTCGCGCAACTTTATGCTGGGCCAAACCTTGTACAACTACGACACGTTCAACCGCTCGGACCAGTCCGACCAGGCGGGTGAACCCCAATTGTCCACAGCGGATGACGATGAAGACTTACAGGCAACACTGCAACATGTGGTGGTGACCTATGATCCGGTGAACGGCCGGCAGATCTTCGTAAACGGCATGCACACCGGTGACAGTGATGCGGTACCCGGCGGTTTGCTCAACGACTGGGACGATACCTTTGCCCTGGCACTGGCCAGCGAGGTTGACAACAACAACCGCTGGGCCGGGACCGTGCGCCTGATGGCCATTCACAACCGTGCCCTCACCCAGGCACAAATCACCCAGAACTATGATGTTGGGGTGGGTGAAAAGTACTACCTGCTGTTCAACATCAGCGATCACATCAGCGTCGCGGACGCCTATGTGGTCTTTGAGGTGAGCCAGTTTGACAATCACGCCTACCTGTTTGATGAGCCTTTCTTTGTCATCCTGGACAGCACCGCCACGCCAGGCAGCTTTCCCATGCAGGGTATGCGCCTGGGTCTGAACGGACGTGAGGTGGCGGTTGGGCAGGCATTTGGCAATCTGGATATCACCATCAACGACAGCGACTATGCCGTTGAAGGACTCCAGCGCCTCTCGGACCTGGGTACCATCATCCCCCTGGAAAAAGGCCCCACCCTGGACGAATTTTTCCTCACCTTTGAACAATTGGCCGGGGAAAGTAATGTGGTGGTGGAAGCAGATCCCATTGCCCCGCCACCTCCTGCGGACGTGCCCCGGGATCCAGAGCTGGGCATTCGCGACTTTGCCGAGATTAACGCCACCATGTCCAAGCTCACCGGTGTACCCACCACGGATCCGGCGGTGGCACCCACCTTTGAGCAGGTCCACCAGGCCTTACCCGTGGGCACCAACGTGGCCGGCTTTATTTCATCCCAGCAGATGGGTATTACCCAGTTGGCCATCAAGTACTGTGCCGCCCTGGTGGATGACACCACGGCCCGGGCCGGCTACTTCCCCGGTTTCCCCTTTGGCGCGGATGCCAGCGTTGCCTTTAACGACCCGGATCTGCTGCTGGATCCCCTGGTCAACAACATGGTAGGCAACGGCATCAGCACACAGCCGGACCTGGCTGCGCTGCGGACCGAAGTGGAGAGTCTGGTGACCTCCCTGACCGCTTGCGGCGGTGGCTGTGCCCCGGACCGCACCGAATCCGTGGTCAAGGCAGCCTGTGCCTCGGTGCTGGGTAGTGCCGCCATGCTGGTTCAGTAGCGGCAGGCTGAGCAATGTACAACAAGCAATTTAAGTAGGAACTAGAGGATTTAACATGCGTAGACGTAGACAACGTAAGTACGATGACCCATTGTGTCATGCAGATCATCCTCGGCCCCGTACCCGCAGAGAGTTTCTTGCCCAGGGATTTATGATGGGCACCGGCGCGGTACTGGGCCCCAGCCTGGTGACCCTCCCCGGCGGGGTCAGGGCGGAATTGTCGTCGGACCTGGCATCACTGGTGGCCGGATGTGGTATTACCGCTCAGGGCGCGGGGAAAATTCCCTTTATCGCCTTTGATCTGGCCGGTGGATCCAACCAGGCCGGCTCCAACGTGCTGGTCGGCCGCCAGGGTGGACAGCTTGATTTTCTGACCACCGCCGGTTACGAGCGGCAAGGTCTGCCCGGGGATATGGTGCCCTCCATTGTCAACCCGGACACCCAGACCAACGACTTTGTGGACACCACCCTGGGTCTGGCCTTTCACTCGGACAGCGCCTTTCTGCGCGGCATGATGACCCGCATCTCGCCGGCGACCGCAGCCAATATTAACGGGGCGGTAATCCCCGCCCGCTCGGAAAACGATACCGGCAACAATCCGCACAACCCCATGTACGGCATTGCCAGCGCCGGTGCTGATGGTGAGCTGCTAACCCTGATTGGCTCGGAAAACTCAGATTCCGGCGGCAACTCCATGGCACCCCAGTCGATGATCGATTTAACCAAGCGGCCCACCAAGGTTGACCGGCCCACGGATGTGACCGGCCTGGTGGATGTGGGGGATTTGACCGAAGTATTGACCCAACAGGACGCGGTGGCGGTGATGGAATCGATCTACCGCATCAGCGATCAGAAAATGCAGGCCGTTGACGTGGACAACAATCCAATTACCCCGGACGATGTGATTAAGGATCTGGTGAAGTGTGGTTACCTGAAAAGTGCGGATCTTGCGGACCGCTTTGGTAATCCCAGTACCTTAAATCCGCTGACAGACCCCCAGATTGTCGGCGCAACCGGTATCTTTACCGATGCGGAATTTGATGCCGGGGACCGCTCCGCCCGGGAATTTCAAAAGACCGCATCGGTCATGAAAATGGTCATTAACGGGTTTGCCGGTGCCGGCACCATCGAGATGGGTGGTTATGACTATCACGGCGGACGGCGAGCGGAAGGTGAAGTTAAAGACTTCCGCGCCGGTGAGTGTATGGGTGCCTGTCTGGAATATGCCGCCCTGCAAAATATGCCCCTGATGATGTACGTTATGTCCGACGGTTCGCTGTCTTCCAACGGCGCCATCGACGATACCGTGGATGGACGCGGCAAGGGTGAATGGGTCAGCGACAACCAACAGACCGCTGCCACCTTTTTCCTGGTTTACAACCCGGCGGGCCGGCCAACCTTAATTGGCGCCACCCCCGAACAACAGGCTGTACATCAGCAAATTGGCTATATGCGGCCGGACGGCTCGGTGGAAACCGGCGGCACCCCCGCGGCCAACAACGTAAATCTATTGGCCGAAACCATTGTTCTTAACTACATGGCCTTACACGGCGAAAACGGCAACTTTGGTACCGTGATGCCTGACCACGGCTTGGGCAACAGTACGCTGCAGGACAGTTTGACCGCCTTTGAGCCCATCGTAAACGGCACCATAGGCAATCCGCCAACCTAGTGCTGTACGATACCGGCAGGCACCCCGGGGTTTCTGCCCGGGGCATAGTGTAGGCTATAGTAAGAGGTAAGCCATTTAAGGATTGAAGGTTGTCGGATTTAGCCTGTCCAAATTGTCAGCAAGCTGTTACCACAACCGCTAATGGATACCGGTGCAAGGCCTGCCGGATCAGTTTTCCCAAACTGGGCAAGGTGCCGTTTATGTGGCCCCAACCCAGTGCCGGCTTATTGGACTGGCGCAACCGCTTTAACTTTGCCCTGGCGGATCTTGACAGCCAGATCACTGCTATCCCGCAGCACAGCAGCCCGCTACCCAGTACCCGGCAGCGGCTGACCTGCTTGTCACAGGGACTACAGACACACCAAAACGAGTTACAGGACATTCTAGCCCCCCTGCGTGTTGGCGAAACCCTGGCCAGGGAAACTCACCTGGCCCTGGCCACCCGGCTACCGAGCCACCATGGCATTTTGTCTTACACCACACACATATTTCGAGATTGGAGCTGGGGTGAGGAGGAAAATCAACTGGTTGCCGGTCATCTGGTGGATGTGCTCAAGCCCAACCTGGGTGAGCGCGTGCGCATGCTTGTTTTAGGTGCCGGCGCCGGACGCCTGGCTTATGATCTTCACCACAAGCTGCCCGGCAATATCGACACCGTTGCCCTGGACAGCAATCCGTTTCTGTGTCTGGTCGGCCAGACCTTGATCAGCGGCGGCTCCTTATCACTTACGGAATTTCCCCATGCCCCCATAGATGCTGAAGATGTCGCCATCAGCCGGATCTTAACTGCCCCCCCGGGTGACAACACCGCGCCCATAACGTACATCTGCGCGGATGCCACCCGGCCACCCTTTGCACCCGGCAGCTTTGATGTGGTGGTCACACCCTGGCTGATTGATGTGATCGACATGGGCTTAAGCCCCTTTGTGCTAAAGGTGGGTGAACTCCTGGCGGAAGGTGGCCTGTGGCTCAATCACGGCTCCGTTGCTTTTCGCGGCACAAACCCGCTCAACCGCATCACCGCCAACGAAATAGCGGAGCTGAGTGAACAGGCCGGATTTGAGATCTGTCATCAGGACAATACGCAATTCCCCTACCTTCAGTCCCCGGCCAGCCGTAACCATCGCCGGGAAAATGTGTATACCCAGTTGGCGAAAAAAAGTGCCGAGTCACACATACGCAACAAAGGCACCAGGCGCACCCATCAGCACTTGCCGGATTGGATTGTCCATGCCAATGTGCCGGTGCCAGTGAGCCCGGAGTTTCAGACCCAGATCACCACGGTGCGTATACATGCATTTATCATGGGGTTGATCGACGGCAAACGGGACATTAATGCCATGGCAAAGGTCCTGGAAGAACAGCGTTTAATGCCGGCCAACCAGGCCACTCAAGCCATTCGCGGATTTTTGCAGAAAATGTATGAAGAGGCCGTGACCGCAAGCGGTCACAGCCAGTCATCCCCTTAGATGACCGAAACCGCCGCGGGCTGCAAAATCGGCTCGCGAATTGCATCCTCGTGGGCAGCGGAACTGGGCACTTCGAACGTTGCTAATTCCCACGCATCTTCGCAGCGCAGCAACGCCCGGGCTAATTTGTTGTTGAGTGCGTGGCCCGACTTGTGACCGTGGAAGGCACCCAATATGGGCCGGCCCAGCAGGTACAGATCACCAATCACGTCCAGGAGTTTGTGCATGACAAACTCATCATCGTAACGTAAGCCACCTTCGTTAACCACGTTGTAGTCGTCGATGCCCACCGCATTTTCCAGGCTGGAGCCCAAACACTTGTTAATCGCCTGGGCTTGTTCCAATTCTTTTACGAGGCCAAAGGAACGGGCACGGCTGACTTGTTCAACGTAGGACACCGTGGAAAAGTCCAATTCAGCGTACTTGGGGTAGCGATTGTAAACCGGATGATCCGCTTCGAACGTATAACCCGCTTTAAAGCCGGCAAAAGGTTTCAGAGTGGCTTGAGCATCACCCTGGGTCACGGTTATGGGGCGTTTAATGCGGATAAATTCTTTGGCGGCATTTTGTTCAACAATGCCAACGGTGTTGATCAGGTAAACGAAGGGCGATGCGCTGCCGTCCATAATCGGCACTTCCTGGGCAGACAGCTCAACCACCAGGTTATCGATACCCAGCCCCCAAAGCGCAGACATCAGATGCTCAACCGTAGACACCTGTACATCCGCCTGACCCAGGCTGGTAGACAAGGTGGTATCCGATACGTTATCCGCCTGGGCCGCAACCGGCTTAGCCCCCTTAACATCAGTTCGAACAAATACAATTCCAGTATTTTCCCCGGCAGGGCGCAATGTCATGCGGACTTTTTCACCAGAATGCACACCAATCCCAATGGCGTGTACGGCTTTTCTAATGGTTCTTTGCTTCAGCATATACGGGCTCGCTTACTTCACTGGGTGCCTTAACACCACTTAGATAATCGCTTAAGTTCTTTTTCTGACCTGAATTATGGGCTTGAAATACTAAGCGCTTATCTATCAATAACTTGGAGCGCAACTATACAAACATTTAAAGCAAAAATGAAGGAAAAATGGAGGGAAAAATGGAGAAAAGTGAAACAGATTGTTTCAATATTGTTAGACGCAGAAATTCTTTAAAATCAAATAGTTAGCCTTAATACCGGACAGAAGAGCCGCCATTCCATGGCAAAATCTGCAATTAAACTGCAGATTTATTCCACCACCGATTCAAATAATTCCAGATTAGGATGCCCCAGATAGGTGCCCTTGGGTGCACTGGCTTGAGCGTGGGCCTTGCGAAAGTGCTCCGACTCGGTCCAGGCATCAAAGGCCGCCCGGGATTGCCATACCGAATGGGAGGCATACAGCGTATGATCATCCTCTGTAGCGCCCTTGAGTAGGGCAAAAGATACAAAACCCGGCACTTCTTTAAGATAGGTGTCCCGCTCCCGCCAGATTTTTTCAAAACCCTCCTCAAAACCAAGGGCAATTTTGAACCGATTCATGGCCACAAACATAGGCATACCTTATGGTAAATAAACCCCCATGTTACGGTTGCCCCAGCCGTTATCCAAGCCTATCCGCAGGTTGCGGGTTATTCTTCAAGTGAATGCGCTAATATACGCCGGTGAATACCCAAGCAGCACCCAATCCGCGCCTGTGTGTGGCCCCGATGATGGCCTGGACAGACCGTCACTGTCGTTATCTGCACCGCTTGTTTGCACCACAAGCTTTGTTGTTTACCGAAATGGTCACCGCCGGTGCCCTGTTGCACGGTCAGCAGTGGCACTTGCTGGACCATCACCCGGCGGAATACCCCTTGGCTGTGCAGCTTGGCGGCAGCGATCCAGCCGGCCTGGCTGAATGTGCCGTTGCGGTTGAGGAGCGTGGGTTTAAGGAAGTAAATTTGAACGTGGGTTGTCCTTCTGATCGTGTGCAACGGGGTACCTTTGGCGCGTGTTTGATGGCTCAACCGGAACGGGTTGCTGAATGTGTGGCGGCCATGAGACAAGCCTGCACCCTGCCCGTCACCATCAAATGCAGACTTGGGGTAGATGATGCTGACAGTGACGAGTTACTGGATGAGTTTATCCGTATCAACAAAGCCGCCGGCTGCCAGCGGTTTTACGTACATGCCCGCAAAGCCATCCTGAACGGACTGTCCCCGGCGCAAAATCGTTCGATCCCACCCCTGCGGCCCGAGCGGGTGGCCAGGGTCAAGGCAAATCACCCGGAATTGCAGATCATCATCAACGGCGGCATTGACCGGCTGGAACTTATTGCGGCCCACCTCAAGTGGGCGGATGGTGTCATGATCGGCCGGGCCGCTTATCACAACCCCAACTTTCTGGCTGCTGCCCATGCGGCAATATTTGACTGCCGGGATGACTTGGACCTGCGCGGTAAATTGACCCAGTACCGCACCTACATGGTAGCTGAACTTGAGCGGGGTACCCGTTTGCACGCCATGACCCGGCATTTGCTCACTGCTGTAAACGGCCGCCCCGGCGCCCGGCGCTTCCGCCAGGTGCTGAGTGATGCCACTCGGCTCAAGGCCAACAACATTGCTCTATTTGACGAGGCGGTTGCCCTGGTTTTTGACCGGGCGGATCAGACAGTGTTCTTTGCCCAACCAAAAACCGCCTGAGGTTCAGCCGTGCTTGACCGACTACTTGATCTATTGCGTGATACCGAAGACGAAACCCAGATCTCAACGGAACTTGCCGCAGCGGCCGTCCTGTTTGAAGTGGTTTGGGCTGATCATGACGTTGACCCTGCTGAGATACAGGCCGTTGCCGCCGCATTGCGGGAACAATTTGCCCTGAGTGCAAATCAGGTTGACGACATTCTGCACCAAACCCAGGCCAATCATGAGCAAAGTGTTGGGGTGTTCGGGTTTACCCGGGTGCTCAACGAACAACTGGACCAACAGGAAAAGGCGGAGATTATTGGTGCCATGTGGCGTATCGCCTACGCAGACAACACCGTGGATGCCCTTGAAGAGCATACAATACGTCGCATCGCGGACCTGCTCTATGTCCCGCACAAAACATTTATCGCGGCCAAACATGCCGCCAGGGATGACCGTTGACAGGTACTTCGTAAGTACCTTAGCAGGTGCCGTTTTTTGCCATCACGCCGTCGCCGGGCGGTTGACCCTGGCCCTCAGCTTCCAGCGCGGTGACCAGATCCCGGAATGTGTCGTGGTTGTGTTGATTCATGGCCATCAAGGTTTTGTGCGCCTCGATGACCTGCTTACGCAAATCGTCCTGGTCCAGATCCGTGGCCAATGGCAGTTCAGCCAGATTCTGGGTGGTTTCATAACCGTCATCAACAATGGCAAATATATCGTCAAAACCCATGTTGTGCAGGATACGCAAGATATCCGGCGCGCTGCAGACCAGGGTCGGCAGCTTACCCCGGCCTTTCTGAACCGCAATTGAAAGTTTGGCCAGCACCCCCAATGAGGTGCTGTCTATGGCAACAGCCTGAGACAGATCAACCAGCACCGATACCAGGTTTTTGTCTTTCAAAATGGCATCTAAATAATGGTCGAAGGAGCCGGACAGGGTAACCCGCACATCACCCTCAAAGCGGATCATATAGACGCCGTTATGATCACCTACCAAGATTCGACCGTTCATAAGTTCAACCTGTCACCGTCATATCACTTTCTAACACATGTGCATCTGCGCACGCTGTTATGAATTTGTAGCTCATTTGCACCATCCCCGGCCAGAAGCCGGCAGACTGCTAATGTTCATGGGTTACCAACAAACAACTGACATCGTCTGCCCCCAGTTTTGCGGTATCCAGGCACGACCACAGGTCGGCCAGGGTTTCCCGCTCCAGCATGGATGTTGAAAGCCGCTTTTCCTTATCTACCAGTGTAGTCCCGGTCAGCAAATCCAGCACCCCATCGGAAAAAACCACCAGACGGCTGCCTTCGGGAAAGGCAACAGACTCCGAGGCATAACTGAGTTTCGGAAAAAGCCCCAGGGGCTTGCCCTTCTGCTCCAGACTGATGAGATGGTCATCATCAATCAGGGCAGCCGGCGGAAAGTGCGCCGCGTTGGCGTAATGCAGACAATCCTGCTGTGTATCAACAACGGCAAAGAACATTGCCACATGCTTGTCGATCTGCTGGTCGATCAACTCGTTGTTGATCCAGGCAAGTACCTCACCCGGCTGTTGCAACATCGTGGGCCGGTACTCCCTGCGCAGGCGCCGGGAGAAATTTTTCAGCAATACAGTGACAAAGGCTGACGAAGCCCCATGCCCGGAAACATCAGCCACGTAACAAGCAAAGTAACGATCGGTGATTTGAAAATAGTCCACAAAGTCACCGCTGAGAATAAGTGAAGGTTCCACCTTGTGCTGCAGACGATAGTGACCAATACCCATGGGATTAGGGGGTAACATACCCATCTGAATATACTGGCCGGCGCGCTGATCGCGCTCCAGTTCTACCCGCACATCCCGCAGTTCCCGGCTGACCTCATTCAGCCAGTGCTGCATACGGTCAATACGTCCCTGGGCTTTGCGTTTCAGCTCTTCAGCAGCCAGGGGCAGAGGCCAGATATCCTGGGCACCCTGATCCAGGTATTCCAACATGGACGTTGTATCCAACGATGTCCGACAAGCCTGGACACAGGCCACCCCGGCGGGAACCGTAAGCTGGGGCAAAAAGCTGTCTTCACAGCAGACCAACAGTTCAATATGTCCTTGGGCGCACAGGCTGGACGCTGAGCCGGGCTCAGTGCAAACCAATGTATCAAAACCTAGATCAGTCAATTGTTGGGCGAAGGATTGCGCCTCAGCAATATCCGGGTCTAGCACTAACAGGCTCATTAAAACTAGTGCTCAAATCCCAGTGGGTTCGGGGACGGCACCCTACTCCTGTCGGTTCACGGTTACAAGCAGTAAATTACGCGCCCGTCGACAATTTTTTTCGCGAGGCGTCCGCTGGCTCAGCAGGCTGCTAATACTCATCATCAGCGTAATCATCTTCTTCGTCATCAAAGCCGTCTGTGGCAAATGGGTCATCCTCAATCGTGCCATCGTTAATCAGAAATACCCGCCGCTGCAGGTAAGCGTCCCGCAAAAACAGGTACTCATCACCCACCACCAGTGCCTCTGCGCTCAGCAGATCCGCGCGCAAATCTATGACCGAAAGCGCGGCAAGGGGATAACGCTCCTGGGGGCGGCTGAGATAGCCAATCGGGTTAGTGAAGGCGTTAAATACCTGGCCGGTACCATCCCGCACCGACGAACTCCCTAAAAAGGGCAGCACCAGGTAATTTCCTGAACCAATCCCCCACACAGCAAACGTTTGGCCAAAGTCTTCCTGATGCGCCGGTAAACCTGATCCGGTAGCCACGTCAAACAGCCCCCCCAAACCAATAGTGCTGTTTATCAGAAACCGCCCGGTATCGGATAACGCCAGTTTGCCCTTACCTTGAAGCAATTGATTCAGCGCAACGGCCGGTGTACCCAGGTTATCAAAAAAATTACCAACCCCACGGCGTACAAAACCCGGGACCACGTTCACGTAGCCTTCGGCAACGGGTTTTACAACGTATCGGTCAGCCGCATCATTAAATTTGAAGATGCCGCGGTTCAGCCCTTCCCAGGGGTCGCGTACCTGATCTTCAGCAACCGCAAGGACACTGCTGCCCAACAGTAGGGCAAACATAAAGAGATTGAGAGGGGTGTTCTTCTTGTATGGGTTGGACATTGATAATTTCCAGTTCAGCAGCCGGCACAAGTGCTGCAACATGTTAACGGGTGCCGCGTATTATGCCTTGAGAATGCAGGTGTGTAAGGGTCTGCATCCCCTGATCCTGCACTTGTTGTAAACTGATCTTGCGCCCACCCTGCTCCAGTTCCTGGTGGATTTGTGTTATGGCCGCAGCACCCGGCAGCTCAGCCACCAGTTCCAGCAGCCGATGGGTCACCGGATTAGACTCTATAAATCTGACTACATCCTTATCGTTGCGGTAAACGATCAAAAAGGTGGGCTGCCCGCCGGGTTCCCCGGGCTGGTGCTCCACCCCAATAAGATGCACCGGATAACTATAGGTCAGCGTCCGCGTATAGGGGTTAAGTAAAATTTCGCGATGCCAATTCACCTGTTGACCTGGCTGCTCTTCTTCACGGTCCGCTGCCACATCCAGGCTCAGTTCAACCCACTCGTAGTGGCACAGCTCCAACAAAAACCCAGGCAGATCATGTAGTCCACGCTCATGCAAGAAAGTTAGAAATTCTTCGGAAATTTGCAGAAAGTACGGGGATTGACTGCCGTGCAGATGGATGAACTCGCGCACCAGAGTCAACCAGCGGTGTTCCCCAACGATCTCCTTGGCTATGGGAAAGGCGCTTGCCACAAAGTTTTGAATATTGTTGAAGAACAAGTCCAGGTAAATCTGCATGCGTCGAGGTTCAATATCCCCGGGCCGCTCATGCACCTTGGGGTTGCGTATGTGATCCGCAAACTGAAGCTGAACAGAACGGAAAAAAGGCAGGTTTGCGCCAAGGGGCTGCATCACGACAACGCGGTGGGTTGTGTCTGTTGGGGCAGGACGGAGGACCTGGCCAGGGCTTGCCCCTGCAAATGCCTGATCCGTTCGATTTCGCTCAACAAACTGGTCAGCGGCGGATAATTAAAATCCCGCTCCAATAAGGTCGGCAGTGGACCCACCTTGGCATAGGCAGATTCCAGTAGCGCCCAAACGGGCTCTATGACATCGCTGCCATGGGTATCCACGCGTAAATCCTCTGCCTCTACATAGTGGCCGGCAACATGCAGGTACGCGGTGCGGGCCAAGTCCAGCTCGCTTAAGAACTGCTCAGCATCATAAGAAAAATTGATGCTATTAACGTAAATATTGTTAACGTCTAACAATAATTCACAATCCGCTTCAGCCAATACGGCGTTGATGAAGTCCACTTCCTTCATCTGTTGGCCGGGTGCTGCATAAAAGCTGACGTTTTCGATGGCAATTTTGCGTTCCAGAATATCCTGGACTTGCCGGATACGCTGCGCAACGTAATACACCGACTCTTCGGTAAAGGGGATTGGCATAAGGTCGTACAGGTGACCTTTGTCGTCGCTACAGTAGCTTAAGTGTTCGCTGTAGTAGACAATCTGGTGAGTGTCGAGGAAGTGTTTAACCTGGCGGACAAATTCCACATCCAGGGCAGCCGGACTACCGATGGATAACGAAAGCCCGTGGCAGAAGAAGGGAAACCTTTCGGTATAGGCTCGAAACTGGCGGCCAAACCGGCCGCCAACCCCAATCCAGTTCTCCGGTGCCACCTCCATAAAATCAACGTCTGAGTCCTTAAGATTGCGCAGCATGGGCAACATGCCGCGCCGCAATCCCAAACCTCCGCTAATTCCAGGGGTTAGCGCCGAAGTATGCATCAGACTATTCATAACAGGATAGTCCGGTGTCCGGCTAAGCCCGGTGCACGTCGCTTAAGCAGCGCCTCCACACTTGCC
Organism: Pseudomonadales bacterium; assembly: GCA_028280225.1. Lineage (GTDB taxonomy): Bacteria > Pseudomonadota > Gammaproteobacteria > Pseudomonadales > Azotimanducaceae > UBA4421. The sequence goes on from JANQMF010000162.1 coordinate 25,116, forward strand.
TTCACCACACTTACCTTCAGCGGCGTCGTCACCTTCACCACATTTGCCTTCACCACACTTGCCTTCACCACACTTGCCTTCAGCAGCATCGTCGCCTTCACCACATTTGCCTTCGCCGCATTTGCCTTCAGCAGCATCGTCGCCTTCGCCGCACTTGCCTTCACCGCATTTGCCTTCAGAGCCATCGTCGCCTTCGCCACACTTGCCTTCACCACATTTGCCTTCGCCGCACTTACCCTCAGCATCACCCTGGGCAAGGAGATCGTAGCCGCGGTCCAAATCCTGGGTCACAAACAAGCTGTCATCTGCTTGAGCAACACTTGCAGTAGCCAACGAAGCAACAAACGCGGTACCTACAGCAGCTGCAATAGGCTTCATTTTTAGATCTGATTTGTCATTGAACATTAGGATTTAAATCTCCACTTAAGAATGTATACAGGCTCCCTCAACTTCGGCCCGCTGGTTACTGTTTAAACTGTAATGGTCTTTCGATCAATATCCACCGCTGGTTAGAAAGTAATATTTTCGAAAATTTCCATTTAAGCCATCAGGACGCCGGTACAGCTTAACCCGGCGTTGGTGTTATGACCCGGACCGCTACAAATGGTTCACCACATTTTGCTGATCAGGCCCTATTTCAATAAAATTTAAGCCACTTACCCCACGTCAGTCCAGATGCCGAGCAACACAGAGCCATATACCCACCCGTAACCCCCAACAGTCGGAAAATGGCCGGGTCTGCTGCCCTCAGGCCAGGCCCAGGCGTTGTTCTTCTGTCAGCAGCAGGTCTTTCACCCGCTTTGTCGACGCCTTCCAGCCCGGGCCCAGATGATTGTCCAGGGGGTGCGGACGTACCCTGGTCCGGGCTATGCCTTCAGCAAACAACACAAGCCTAAGCTCTTCAATGTAAAATCTGAGTGAAAGGAAGATATCCTCTTCATAGAGGTCCGCACCGGGTATTTTTTCCAGGCGCTGCAACAGGGGGGTTAATTCATTCATCAGCCGCCTGTCTTTGGGCACGTGCCCGTTGAGCATTTCGATCCGCCGCTTAATACCCATCAGATAACGGGGGAGTATGCCCAAATAGACCTGGGGCGTAATGGCCAGGACGTTTTTGGGCACCAGATCCTCAAGGTGCGCCTGTATATCCTGCACACTCTGCACATAGGCCTTGGACGTCAATGGGTCGAGCAGGCGGTAGCACTCAAACCGCAGGGCTAGAATTTCCGCAAATTGTGCGGTAACCGTCTGAAACAACCCCGCCAGGCCGGGACGCTTCTCCTGCAACCGCTGGGCAAATTCAGCCTGAGACTTAGGCAGGGGCTGGTCTTCGAAAAAACAATACCAGACAACACTGCGCAATAATTCATCTTTGAGTTCGTCAGCACTGCCCAGGGTCGCAAAGTGCAGGCCAAGATGGGGATGTTTGTCCAGTTCCTTGCGAAAATAAGTGCTGGCCTGTCCAAGCTGTTTTAACGCCAGACGCCCAAAAGCCGCAGCCCGGTGCGCATCTCTTTCCCGGGCATCAGCAAACAACCGCAAATGTACGGATTTGTCCTTGTCCACCAAACCGGGATAGCGGATAACCGGACCGTTAACGGTCTCCAGTATGACCTGCTCCTGGGCTACCCGCTCCGGAAACTCCTGCACATCAGCTTGCTGATAGTCTTCTGAAGCCACGACATCTTCAGACACAGCCCGGGCTGCCAAACTGTCCTTGAGCTGAGCCAGATTACGTGCGCAACCCAGGGATTTTCCGCCCTCATCAACAACTCTGACATTCGGCAGCAGGTGTTCCGGCAGCCGGTCCCGGTGCCAATCCGCCTCATTCACCTGCACCTTGTACAACCCGGCCAACAACCTCGACAACGCGGTCAGCAAACGTCCCCGGCGGTATTGGTCAACATGCAGAAGCTGCCCACACAGTTCATCCACCTTGTCGGGCAGGGGGACCAGTTGCCGGCGAAGCTGTTTTGGCAGGGTCCGCAACCAGTGCTCCACCAGGCCGGGCAGCAATCCGGGCACCGACCAATCGAGCCATGTGGCACTGATGCCGCTTAACAAGCCAACGGGTACAATAACGGTCATGCCGTCGTCCGGCTCACCGGGAGCAAATCGATAACTCACCTTAAGTTCCATACCCTGAATGACCAACACACCCGGGAATTCATCGTCGGTAACCAGGCCATCCCGGGTGCGCATAATGTCCTCTGCCCCAAGACGCAAAGTCTCTGCCCTGGACTTGTCCTTGCCTAACCACTTGTTCAACTGCGACACCCGGTTGATGGACTCAGGCAAACGCTCCGCGTAAAAGCCATAAATCTCGTCTTCGCTGACCAGAATATCCCTGCGGCGCGCCTTAGCTTCCAATTCCTGAACCGCGGTGATGGTGCGTATATTTTCCTTCAGAAACTCCGGTGGTTTCTTGATTTGCCCCATCACCAGACCTTCCCGGATAAATAAATCACGGCACACAACCGGATCAACAGCGTGATAACTCACCGGGCGCCGTTCAACCAGACGCAGCCCGTACAACAAACTGCTTTTGTGGACCATAACCTCACCCCGGGATGTACTCCAATAGGGTTCGCTATACTGATGTTTCAGCAAGTGTGCCGCCTGGCGTTCGATCCAGCCGGGCTGTACCCCGGCGACATTGCGCGCATAGACCCTTGAGGTTTCGGCAATTTCACTGGCCACCAGCCACCGGGGCTTTTGCTCCTTTAAACCAGACCCCGGAAAAATACGCAGTTTCAGATTACGTGCCCCCAGGTAGAGCCCCCTTTCATCGTGTTGGGCAACCAGGCTTAAGCTGCCCGAGATAATTGCTCCATGGACAGCTTCGAAACCGGCAGGTGTGGCATTCTCCCGATAGCCCAGGTCTTTGCAAACCAGACGCAACTGGCGGTGCACCTCCCGCCACTCCTGAACCCGTTGCGGGCTGATAAACTGCTTTTTCAGCACGCGGGAGAAACGGTTTCGCGTCAACCGCTGACGCTGCTCCGTCAACCAGGACCACAGCTTGAGATAACTCAGAAAATCGCTGCGCCCGTCCGCAAATTCACTGTGTGCCTGATCTGCCGCCTGGGCTTTCTGAATAGGGCGTTCACGGGGGTCCGGGACGGCCAGGGCGGCGGTAATCACTAACAGCTCCTGTAGTGCACCCAGGTTGTTTGCCTCCACTAACATCCGTGCTAAGCGCGGATCGATGGGCATTCTGGCCATATGCCGCCCGGCCTTGGACAAGACCGTGGGTTCAGCGGGATCTAAGGCACCCAGTTCGACCAGCAGCGTGTGGGCATCGCGCACCGCCTTAGGATCAGGCGGATCAACAAAGGGGAACTTCTGGATCTGACCCAGCTTAAACGCCATCATCTGCAACACCACTGACGCCAGGTTGACCCGGTGTATTTCCGGGTCGGTGAACGCCGGCCGGCTCAGAAAATCCTGTTCCTCATATAAACGAAAGCAGATACCCGGAGCAACACGGCCACAGCGTCCTTTGCGCTGCTCGGCACTGGCCTGGGAAATGGGTTCGATGGGCAGACGCTGTAACTTCGATCGATAACTGTAGCGGTTAATCCTGACCATGCCGGGATCAATGACGTAGCCGATGTTGGGGACCGTCAGCGACGTTTCCGCAACATTGGTGGCCAATATCACCCGGCGCAAGCCACCGGCGGGTTGAAATATCTTTTGCTGTTCCGCCAGGGGCAGCCGGGCGTACAAGGGCAGGATCTCGAACTTTTGCTTAAAGTGACGCCGCAGATCCCGGGCACAATTAAAAATTTCCTGTTCGCCGGACAAAAAGACCAGCACGTCCCTGGCGGCACTTTGAGGACCGCGGTCGATCTCCTCCAAAGCGCCAACAATACCACCCACCAGGTCCTCCTCGGTAGCCCGGTACCGCACCTCTACCGGGTAAGACCGCCCGCCAACCGCTACAATGGGCGCGCCATCAAAAAACCGGGCAAAACGTTCAACATCAATGGTGGCGCTGGTGATAATGACTTTCAGGTCTTGCCGGCGCCGCAACAAACCCCGCAAAAACCCCAGCAGAAAATCTATATTTAGACTGCGTTCGTGGGCTTCGTCGATAATAAGGACATCGTATTGGTTTAAAAAACGATCCTGCCTGATCTCGGTGAGCAGCAAGCCATCCGTCATGACTTTCAGCAGCGTTTGCGGCTGAACCTGATCCGAAAAGCGCACCGCGTAGCCCACCCCGTCACCCAACCGGGTGCCTGTTTCGCCGGCAATTCGGCGAGCCACCGCGCGCGCAGCCAGGCGCCGGGGCTGAGTATGGCCAATCATGCCGCGCACACCCAAGCCAAGCTGCAGACAGATTTTGGGTAACTGGGTAGTCTTCCCGCTGCCGGTTTCCCCGGCAACAATCACAACCTGATGATTTTGCAGGTAGGTGCAAATGGCGTCAGCTTGCCCACTGACCGGAAGCTCAGGAGCAAGGTTTACATTCAATCCTTCGAGCAGCTTTTGCCGGCTGGTAAGGTGGGCCCTGGCGGCCTCAAGTTGTGTCAGCAATCCACCGTGATCCGCATCACCCTGTTTTTGCAGACGACGTTGTTTGGCTCGCAGGCGGTAATAGTCACTGCGGGTGATATCAGCGGGGTCAATTGTTACGTTGCTCAACGTCTTTATCCGCCGCGGGGGAACAACATATGGGCAAATTGCCTGAGCAGCTTGCCCCTTAACTTATTTGGACAGTTCGCCCATCCCCTCTTCCAGGCCGCGGATGGTTAACGGATACATTTTGCCGTCCACCAGGTCCTGGGTCATGGTGACCGAACTGGAGTACTCCCAGGTTTCCTGAGGGGTTGGATTCAACCACACCAACTTATCGTAGATACCGCTGAAACGCTCCATCCAGGTTGCCCCGGGTTCCTCATTCCAGTGCTCAACACTGCCGCCCGCATGGGTAATTTCATAGGGCGCCATGGTCGCATCACCGACAAATACAACCTTGTAGTCGTGGGCATATTTGTTGAGGACTTCCCAGGTTGGTATACGCTCGCTCATGCGGCGTTTGTTGTCTTTCCATACCGACTCATAAATAAAGTTGTGGAAATAGAAGCTTTCCAGGTGCTTAAACTCGGTGCGGGTGGCAGAAAATAATTCTTCACAGATTTTGACGTGGGCATCCATGGAGCCGCCAATATCCAGAAACAGCAATACCTTAACCGTATTCTTCCGCTCCGGCCGCATCTTGATGTCGAGCATGCCGCCGTTGTGGGCTGTGGAGCGAATGGTATTGTCCATATCCAGCTCTTCTTCCACCCCCGTGCGGGCAAACTTGCGCAGGCGCCTTAACGCCATTTTGATATTGCGGGTACCCAGTTCAACAGAATCGTCCAGATTCTTGTACTGGCGTTCATCCCAGACCTTTTTGGCCTTTTTCTTTTTGCCCTTACCGCGTCCCCCGGGACCGTTTTTACCCTCTTTGTCAGCGTCTCCTTCTTCACCCTCCTGGCCTTCCTTGCCTTGTTCAGCTTCTTTACGCTCAGCCTCTTCCTTGGCTTCCTTAAACGCCTCAATGAGTTTTTCCAAACCCCCAAGGGATTCAATCTGTTCCAGCTCTTCCGGGGTTAATGACTTTTCGAATTCCCGCCTGAGCCACTCATCGGGGATCAGTGATTCCAGCAGTCCATGCAGGTCATCCAGCCCCTTGAAGTAGGCGCTGAAAGCCCGGTCGAACTTGTCATAGTTTTTTTCGTCCTTAACCATGGCGGTACGGCTGAGGAGATAGAAGTCATCCACGTTGGCATAAACCAGGTGCTCCTTTAACCCGGCCAACAAATCCATCAGTTCCCGGATGGTGACCGGGACTTTGTACTTCCTGAGGGTAAGGAAGAAGTTTATAAGCACGGTTTAACCTCGGCTGTCTCGTCGGTTCATAAATGCCAAACGCTCTAACAGGTGAACATCCTGTTCGTTTTTTACCAACGCACCGTAGAGCGGGGGAATGGCCTTGCTTGGATCTCTATTAGTCAATATTTCGTCCGGAATATCGTCTGCCATCAGTAACTTAAGCCAATCTATTAACTCAGAGGTTGAAGGTTTTTTCTTTAACCCAGGCACCTTGCGCACATCGAAGAAGATGTCCATGGCTTCTTTAACCAGATCCTGTTTCACTTCCGGGAAATGGACATCAACAATAGCCTGCATGGTCTCCCGGTCCGGAAAGTTAATAAAGTGGAAGAAACACCGGCGTAAAAACGCATCCGGCAGTTCTTTCTCATTGTTGGAGGTGATGATGACAATGGGCCGCTGTTTGGCCTTGATGGTTTCGCCTATTTCGTAGACAAAAAACTCCATGCGGTCGATTTCCTGCAGCAAGTCGTTTGGAAATTCAATATCCGCTTTGTCGATTTCATCAATCAACAACACCACCCGTTCTTCGGACTCAAAGGCTTCCCACAGCTTGCCTTTCTTGATGTAGTTACGAATATCCTGAACCCGCTCGTCACCAAGCTGAGAATCTCTGAGCCGGGATACCGCATCATATTCATACAGACCATTAATGGCCTTGGTGGATGATTTGATATGCCATTCAATCAACCGCAAGCCAAGGGAGGCGGCAACCTGTTCCGCCAACATCGTTTTTCCGGTGCCGGGTTCACCCTTGATCAGCAGCGGACGCTCCAGTTTTACTGCGGCATCCACCGCCATACTCAGTTCATCGGTTGATATATATTCATCGGTACTTTCAAATATCATGCAGGAATTCCGTAAATGCAGACGCAAAGCCCGTTACTTTAAAGAGCGCAGGGATACCGTGCAAGCTGGAAAGTTTGCAGATTACGCCAGGCAGTCAGGCTGTACCCACTGCTTCACCGGCGTCAGCCCCTATGTCCCGGGCGTTTTCAGCCTTCGAAGCGCGCAACCGCTCAGCTAAATCCTCATCCAGGGGTTTGGGTTTATTCATCCACCAAACCAGTCCACCCACTGCGGCATTAACCAGCGTAATCAGCGCCACAAACCACAGCGGGATTTTTGGCCAGGGTGGCTCCTGGGGTTGTGCACTGAGTACCTGAGCCGGGGGCGCACTCTCCGGCGCCACCGGGGCCGCAACGTCGGAAGATGTTTCCAGCCCGTTGTCCTGTGCTTCCGTCTCAACAATGTCGGTGGGCTGACTGAGCAACTTACCGTCCGCCGCAAACCGGAAAGAGGCCTCCCTGGCCATGGGCAGAGTCACTGTCTGGGGTCTGGTCTTTAGGAAAAATCCTTTTTTATTCAGATAGTTGCCGGATATAGTGAAAGAAATTTCGACAACTCCGGACTGTTCCTTTATTGGGATCTGGAAAAATCCCGCAGGCAAGCGCTGCGCCGGGACAATGGTGCCTACCTGAGGCGGTTTGCGCACCTTGGCGGCGGCGCGAACCGAGCTGTAGTCCACCGCAGCATGATTAAAGTTCAACCAGGCCACAACATCTCCGGATTGTGAATGTTTAAAGTCTACCCGTAGCGGATTGCTGGCGACAAAGGGCACCTTACGGTGCCGCTTAAAGGTGGGTGCCGCCACCTCCACTTCTAATTCGTAAGCGCCATCCGCCAGATTAACAAAGTAGGCCTGGAAGCCCCCCTCCACCCGGTCAACGGGTAGCGGCACCCGTTTACGGTCGTCGGACAACCAGGCGCGCAGATTCACCAGGTTAAGAAAGTCGTTATCCGCAACCAAC
>JANQMF010000107.1 GCA_028280225.1 Pseudomonadales bacterium
CGGTCCACATATCCGCAACCTGGGGCGGCGGCAGGTCGGCGGGTGCAGTTTCAATGCTGAGCGGAACTTCGGGATGATAGACCGGAGCGGACTCAAAACCCGGCAAGTGACTGTGATTGGGGGTGGTGTAGTGAACTAAAACCTGTGTTGAGGAAGGTTCGAATATGCTTTGGCAGCCGGTGGTTAACAGGCCGGCAAGGGTCACAGCAAGAACAGCATACTTGCGCATATTCCAAATCCTCTGTCTACTTGACTGCACTGTGCCGGGGGCACAGGTAGTTTCTAATTTTTTTTCAAGTGTCCTTTATTATCAGGGATGGCGTGTCGCTCCATCCCTCAGTCTTTTGCCCGCCCAATTGTCAATAATCTTTTCAAAGCGTGGCGCTGCATAAATCACCTACGCGTAAACACGTGCAGGTATAGACTGTGACCCCTACTTTCGCGCAAACTTGGGCGGATAGCAATTGGCCAAACCCCCAGCCGTGATCCAGTTTGCAAGATGTTGTGGTGCAAAGCGTAATAATGATACGGCCAGCCCGGACGCATGTAGGACATGCAGGAAGAGATTCAGTGATGACAAGTAACTATTGGTCTACACCCACAGGGACTCATGTGCTGCGTCTGGAGCGTATATTACTTGCCGAACATATTCGCCGTTTTCACGGCGACACCGTCGTCTGGGCCGGTATCGAGCCCGCTGCCGCGGGCTGCCTTGCCCATTGTATGGTGCGTAACCCGGTCTTTTTTGACCTGCGTCATCCGGGTTTGTCCGGGACGTTCCAACCCGGCACGGTGAACGGCGACGTGCCCGACAGGTCGGCGGTGCCCGATGCCCCGGCGAGTGCGGCACGGTCCAGCGAGCCCAACGGCGAGGTTGGTGTCTGTTATGGCACCCTGCAAACCTTACCCTTTAAATCCAATTCCGTTGATGGTCTTTTGCTGCACCATGGATTGGAGTTTGCCAGTCCGGCCGGGGTATCAGACCCCCGAACCGCCTTGCGCGAAGTGACCCGGGTCCTGGCGCCGGGTGGGCGTCTCATTGTTGTTGGTTTTAACCCGCTGAGCTTTTTTGGTGTGCGCAGGATTTACAGCCGCCTGTTGTCCGACAGTCTGGCTGAACATAACTTTGTGAATCCGATCCGATTATTTGATTGGTTGACCCTGTTGGGGTTTGAGCTACAGGGTGCACCGTTGTACTCCGGTCATGGACTGCCCTTTGTGAGCTTGTCCGAACAGATCGACTTTCCCAGTGAGCAATCTCAAACACCCGCACGTAGCTGGGCCGGGCCCTGGGAGTGGACCCGCTCACATCTGCTGCCGCCGCGGGGTCCCTTTGGTGGATTGTTTGTGGTGAATGCCATAAAACAGTCCGCGGCAGGCAGCCTGGACTGGAGGGCACCATCCCGGGGCCGCCGCCTGGCGCCGGTCACTTATCCGAGGGTGGCAACATGGGATCGCTCCGACCTTAGCAAATCCGGTGACTAATCACCCCACGGCAAGGGTGAAGACGCCAGCGCGTCACGAATATCCGATACACAGTAACCGGGCGGATGGGTGTAACATTGCGCCTGCTTAAACTTGGATCAAAACTGCATGCCACACGTGGAAATTTTTACCGACGGAGCCTGCCGCGGCAACCCGGGCCCGGGAGGGTGGGCGGCGCTGTTGCGCTGGGGTGAGCGTGAAAAACTGATTCAAGGTGCCCAAGCCAAGACCACCAACAACCGGATGGAACTGCTGGCGGCTATTGAAGGCCTGGGTGCCTTGCAGAAAAATAGTGAGGTTGTGCTGACCACAGATTCGCAATATGTGCTGAAGGGCATCACGGAATGGATTAAAGGTTGGAAGCGCAACGGCTGGAAAAACGCCAAAAAAGAACCGGTGTTGAATCAGGATTTGTGGCAGCAACTGGACCAGTTGTGCCAAAATCATCAGGTTGAATGGCGTTGGGTTAAGGGTCACTCTGGACACGCGGAAAACGAAACAGTTGACCAGGCGGCCAACCATGCCATTGATGAGATGCTTAAAGAACAAACGGGCTGTGACGGGCTGTGAATAGGTGTGGTGCCGCCGGGCCCTGTCAATCTTGCGACGGGCAATACGTCAACCCGGAACCCGGCGCACCACGGATACAGCATAAAACTGATAACCAGACAGCAGGCACCCATTGCGCCAAGTTATTTTAGATACCGAAACAACGGGCCTTGAGCCGGACTTAGGCCACCGGGTTATAGAGATTGGTGGTGTAGAAGTCATTAACCGGCGGTTGACCGGCAGACATTTCCACAAGTACATCAACCCCCAGCGGGAAATCGATGACGGTGCTTTTGAGGTACACGGAATCAGTCAGGAGTTTTTAGCCGACAAACCGGTTTTTGAGGCAATCTGGGAGGAGTTTGTCGACTATATCACCGGGGCGGAGCTGGTCATTCACAACGCTCCTTTTGACGTTTCTTTCCTCAACTACGAACTGGCTCGAATTGCAGACGCACCCAGCAAGATTGACCGGTTGTGCACCATAACCGACAGCCTGGTTGTTGCCCGCAATAAACACCCGGGACAAAAAAATAACCTGGATGCGTTGTGCCGGCGTTATGATGTGGATAACTCCCAGCGACAGGTTCACGGGGCGTTGCTTGACGCAGAAATTCTGGCGGATGTTTATCTGCTGATGACCGGGGGGCAAACGACCTTGTTTGCCCAGTCCAGCGAGGCAAATTCCGGAGGACACTCTGCCCAAGTCGCCAAGTTGGACCGGTCCGGGATTGATTTACCCGTGGTCAGTGCCACGGTGGAAGAAACGGCGGCGCACGAAGCGTTCCTGGACTTTATAGCCACCAGCGATGTAACCCCGGTATGGCGGCAACTGCAGTAACGCGCCTGGCTGCCGGTCCCTGAAGATAGTTCCTTTCCGGCAGGCCTTTTCCAACAGATCCTTTCCGACAGGTGCTTACAAGAGGTTCTTACAAGAGGTTCTTACAAGAGGTTCTTACAAGAGATAGTGCACGCCGATCCAGCCCGTGATACCCATCATAACGGTATAGGGCAAGGCCATGATGACCATTCTCATATAGGACAGGCGAATAAGCGGCGCCAGGCTGGAAGTCAGCAGGAACAAAAAAGCCGCCTGGCCGTTTGGCGTAGCCACGCTGGGGATATTGGTTCCCGTATTAATGGCTACCGCAAGTAATTCAAAACTTTCTCTGGAGATGGACTGGGAGAGAAAGGCGTTTTCTACTTCGCCAATATATACCGTGGCCACAAAGACGTTATCGGAAATGGCAGACAATACACCGTTGGCAATATAAAACATGCCCGGCTGAATATTCGCCGGCAGAGCTAGAACATATTCGATGACCGGCGAAAACAAATGTTGTTCGTGGATGACCGCCACAATGCCGAAAAATACCACTAACAAGGCGGTAAAGGGCATGGCTTCCTCAAAAGCGTGGCCCAGCTTGTGTTCTTCGACAATCCCGTTGAAGGCGGTTTGGATGACAATAATCGTTAAACCGATAATACCCACTTCCGCAACGTGGTAAGCCAGGGCGAATACCAGGAATATTGCCGCAATTGCCTGGGCCACCAGGCGCGCGCGGTCGCGGTCGGTGCGATGCTCGGTTTCGTGGCGGTCAAAATCCTCCAGAATGTCCCGTACCCGGGGTGGCAGTTGGAAGCCATAACCAAACTTCTTAACGTATTCCAATGTCACACAGGTGATCAGACCAACAATCAGGACCGGCACGGTCACCGGGGCCATACGGTACAGGAAGTCCATAAATTCCCAACCCATGGTGCTGGCGATCAGCAGATTCTGCGGCTCACCCACCGTGGTGCACACACCACCCAGAGCGGTACCCACAGCGGCGTGCATCAGCAGGTTGCGCAGGAATCCCCGGAATTGGTCCAGGTCGCTGCGGTGCAAATCCTGGATGGATTCGTCTTCGCTGTGTTCATGATCGTCAAGAAATTGTTTGCCCGACGCCACCCGGTGGTATATGGAATAAAACCCCACGCCCACGCTGATTACCACCGCGGTTACCGTCAGGGCATCCAAAAACGCGGACAACACCGCGGAGACAATGGAGAACAAAAAGGATAAGAGTGGTTTGGAACGCACCTTAAGCAGGATTTTTGTAAAAATAAACAGCAACAGTTCTTTCATGAAATACACCCCGGCAACCATGAACATCAGCAGCAGGATCACGGGAAAGTTACTGAATATTTCATCGCGGATGGTGTCCGGTGTCGCCAGACCCATAAGCACCGCTTCGAAGGCCAGCAGTCCGCCAGGCTGTAAGGGATAACACTTTAGCGCCATGGCCAGGGTGAAGATGAACTGCAACACGATAATCCAGCCGGTCACAAATGGCCCCAGCAGGGCCAGCAGCAGCGGGTTAATTAACAGGAATCCGATGATGGTGGATTTATACCAGTCTGGTGCGTGCCCGAGAAAATTCTGGGTAAACGAGCTGAGGGAAATTCCTCTCATAGTTAAGGCCTTATGCTTGTCCTGAGCCGGATTGTGAAACGTACTGTTATCCATTTGTTATGTCCGAAGTTGTATCACCTTAGCCAACGAAACACCATCTCTCAGTCAACCGGGAAACGTTTATGGCTCCTGTCAGTATAGGTGTCCACAACGTGATTGTGATATTTTGTCACCAATTTTGTGCGTAGGATCCAGAGCATGTGGCCAAATGAACCAGACGAATTTGACGCAAATCACATTATGCCTGCCGAAGCGGACCATGGTGAGGCGTGGTATTTTATTTTCTGTAGTGGTCAACTGATCTGTAAAACGAGCCAGGGTGCACCTGAGCCGGTAACAGCGGATGAATTTCGCTGGATGGACATGCAGGTCAGCAGCAAACACTTCCTGGGCCACTATCTCAATCGCCCCTGTTTTGCCATAGCCGCAGAAGGAGCCGCCGGGGAAGGGTACAGTCAGGTTGGCTTAAGAGGGCTGCTGGGAAGAACCCAACAATCGTTATTCTACCTGGCCGGACGCGCGCAACAAATTATCGACTGGCATGAAAGCCATCAATTCTGTGGGCGATGTGGCAACGTCATGCAGGATCATGCGCAGGACCGGGCCAAACACTGTGACGCTTGTGGACTCATCAGCTACCCCAGACTGTCACCCAGCATTATTGTTCTGGTCACCCGGGGTGACGAAATGTTGCTGGCACGTAATGCCGCCTGGCCCAATGGTATGTACAGCACCTTGGCCGGTTTTGTTGAGGCTGGGGAGTCCATTGAGCAGACGGTCCATCGCGAAGTGATGGAAGAAGTGGGTTTGCAGGTCAAGAACCTGCAGTACTTTGGCTCCCAGAGTTGGCCCTTTCCCAATTCACTGATGCTGGGTTTCCACGCGGAATATGCCGGTGGCGATATCGTCTGTCAGGATGACGAAATAGCTGATGCACGCTGGTTTAAACCGGATAACTTGCCGCAGATTCCCCCCAAAACCGCCATATCCGGCTGGTTGATTCAGGAATTTATTAACCAGGCCGGTGGGTAGTCAACTTCATCTAAGAGCCGGATGATCTGAACAGGGCCAACACCCGAAACACCCACATCAGATAGCCGTTACTGCGTAATTCGCCGGCCATAAAGGCGTCAACGGGGTTTGCCTGGCCGGTCAGCAACGCGCGTAAGCCGGCCTCGCTTCTGCCGTAAACCACCAGTTCCGTGGGCATATCTCCCGGGTTGGGCAGAAATTGTCCATCCCTGACCACAAAGGCAAAAGATCCCCCCGGCCATTCCAGGGTGATATGTAAGTCCATGTCTTGGGCTGCGGTAGGGTGAAAACGCCTTTCCAGGTGAGTACTCAGATTGTGGGCAGACAATTTAAAGTTTCCGTTGTCGGGGTTGCCGGAAAAAGTACTCAATTTCCCGGTCAGACGCCACTGGACGCGGTCAGGTATTGCGCTATACAGTAGCGCGCTATTTTTCATCGACACATAATTTATGGATTATCTTTACGAGTATCTCGTTTTTCTTGCGCAGGCGGTGACCATTGTGGTGGCCCTGTTAATTGTTATCTCCTCCATGGTCAGTCTGGGTCAACGGCAAAGCCATCAGGTGGAGCAGGGTTATCTGCAGGTGCAAAAACTCAACGACCGTATTAAAAACCTGCGCCACGCCATGGAGGGGTCGCTGTTACCCGCGGATGCGGTGAAAAAGCAGCACAAAAAAGAGGCCAAGGCCCTGGCCAGTGAGCAAAAGGCCAAGGCTAAGGCTCTGGGCAAACAGGCCAAGGAGAATAAAGACAGTCAGGAGGACCGGGAGAGTGAACCCGGGCCGGCCGCTGAACAAGTGCAAAAGGCTGAAGAAGAGGAAGGGGCCTCGCAAGGCGGCCGGGTATTTGTCTTGCAGTTTGAAGGGGATATACGGGCGTCACATATTGACCATCTGCGCCTTGAGGTTACGGCGGTAATGACCATGGCGCAGCCCGCTGACGAGGTTGTTGTAGCGCTGGAGAGCCCCGGGGGCATGGTCCACAGCTATGGTTTGGCCGCCTCCCAGCTTACCCGGATTCGCGACAAGGGTATTCCGCTGACAGTAATTGTGGACAAGGTGGCAGCCAGCGGCGGCTATCTTATGGCAGCGGTGGCAAACAAGGTGCTGGCAGCCCCCTTTGCCCTGATTGGTTCAATTGGGGTGGTTGCGCAAATCCCCAATGTACACCGCCTGCTGAAAAAGAATGATGTTGATGTGGAAATTCTAACGGCGGGAAAATACAAACGTACCCTGACCACCTTGGGGGAGAATACTGAAGAAGGGCGCAGAAAATTTGTTGAAGAACTCGAAGATGTGCATGCCCTGTTTCAGGAGTTTGTCACCGGCAATCGCCCCGGACTGGATATGGAAAAAGTAGCTACCGGGGAGGCCTGGTACGGCAAACGGGCTCTGGAGCTGAAGCTCATCGACGGTTTGTCCACCAGTGATGAATATTTGATGCAGGCTTGTGAAGACAGAGAAGTGTTTGCCGTAAAATGGGTAGAACAGAAGAAACCCATAGACCGGTTGTTGGGCAAGGTTAATGGCGTGCTGGATCAGGCGTCGGGTCTTCTGGAAATGTGGCGTCGCTGAGTCGCTGATAAGGAGCAAATATGAATTTTTCCGCGTTTTGGGTCGAAAAAGAAGAGGATGGCTTTAAGCGCTCCATTATTCAGCGTGAGATAGACGACTTGCCCCCGGGGGAGGTATTGATCGACGTACACTATTCGTCCCTCAACTACAAAGACGCACTGTCCGCAACTGGAAATCCCGGGGTCACCCGGAATTTTCCGCACACCCCGGGTATTGATGCGGCGGGTGAAGTTGTTGCAAGCCAGGCAGCGGATATCGCCGTGGGGGATCAGGTGATTGTCATCGGCTTTGATCTTGGTATGAATACGCCCGGTGGTTTTGCCCAACGTGTCCGGGTGCCCGCCGGCTGGGTGGTCAAAATGCCGCAAGGCCTGACGCCACATACAGCCATGTTGTTGGGTACCGCCGGATTCACCGCTGCTGCCTGTATTGATAAGCTGGAATCCGCCGGCATGCGGCAGGATGGAGGGCCGGTGCTGGTTACCGGCGCAACCGGCGGGGTTGGTTCGGTAGCGGTGAGTTTGCTGGCCCATCTGGGCTACGAGGTGGCTGCTGTCACCGGCAAGGCGGCACAGCACAATTGGTTAAGACAACTGGGTGCGACGCATATCATGAGCCGGGACGAAGCCAATGCAGACGCAAAAAAACCTCTATTGGCAGAACGCTGGGGTGGGGTGGTCGACACCGTCGGCGGCACCATGTTGTTTAATGCGGTCAAAAGTTTGCGCTATGGTTGCAGCTTAGCCGCCTGCGGCTTGGTGGGCGGGGCAGACATTCCCGCCACCGTGCTGCCGTTTTTGCTGCGCAACGTTAATCTGTTGGGGGTTGATTCGGTGGAGCTGCCGCTTGTGGAGAAAAGCCGAATCTGGCAGCGTCTGGCCACCCAGTGGCGTATTGATTTGAGCCCGCTGGAAGAAACACTGACCCTGGAGACCCTTTCGGCGGCCATTGATCGTATCCTTGCCGGTGATATGGTCGGGCGTGGGGTGGTTAAGCTCCAGCCTTAGTCCCGGCTAGTCCCGGCGCAACTTTGGATTGGGCGCAATGGGGCTGGGATAACGGAAAATTACAAAGTAGCTGCTGACCACCAGGGTCAGCACCGTGGCGAATTGAATCACCAGGGCAGCCTGATCAGAAACCAGGGCGTTGCTTACGGCAATATAGCTGAGCAAAAGGGAAAATTCTGAAGCCTGGCCCAAGCGGTAACCGACTTCCCAGGCCACCTGATTGTGTTCACCCTGGCTCTTTAAGGTGACTGCAAAGACCACCGGCTTTACGGCAATTAACAGAGCCGCCAGCAACACCGCGGCAACCCAGATTTCGCCAATCAGGTCAATCTGCAAAGCAGCCCCAACAGAAAAGAAAAACAGCACCAGAAAGAAGTCGCGCAGCGGGCGCAGACTTTCCGCAATGTACTGGGCAATTGGACTGGTGGCCAGACTGACGCCGGCAATAAAGGCACCAATTTCCAAAGACAGGCCAATGACACTGGCCAACTGAGCAATGCCCAGACACCAGCCAATGGCGACCAGAAAGATGTACTCCTGAAAGGCATCATAAATGGAGATCAGCTTGAGCAGCAAAAACCGCACGCCCAGATAGGCAAACAATCCCAGCAGGGGCAGGCCGATAAATATGGTACCCATGCTGGTCAGCACTGCGGAGACATCCGTGCCCAGGCCGGTGAGGGTGATGATGGCAAGGATGGCCAGCAAATCCTGGATGAGCAACAGGCTCACCACCATTTCACCAATGTGGCGATGGTGCAGGGCAGTGGTGGGTAATAACTTAATGCCTAAGATGGTGCTGCTGAAGGAGGCTGCAATACCGGTCACGGCAGCTTCAACCAGACTGAAGCCAAATGCGAGCATAACAAGAAAGCCCACTGCGAAAAAAACCACGGTGGTGACCAGGGCGGTCAGCAGGGACTCGCCCACCATGTTGCGCAGCTTGGCGGGTTGCAGGTTGAGCCCCACCAGGAAGAGCAGGAAGATTATGCCAAATTCCGCAATTTCCCGAAGCAAGGTGGGATCGCTGACCCAGGCACCGCCAAACGGCCCTAATAAACAGCCCAGGATAATGTAGGCCACCAGCATGGGCTGGCGGGTATACAGGGCCAGCGTCGCCAGGGCTGCCGCACCGGCGAAAATATAGAAAAAAGACTCGACAATGCCGGTATGAGGCATGGGCGGCGATCACCCCTGATCCAATAAATGCAACCTTAGTTTACGCATAGATGGAGCCGGGCTCGACCCCGTTTGTCTGCAATGGGGTCAGCCGCCGCGCTGGGTACGCCGAAACGCAGGTTTGGGCTGGGTTACCGAAGCCTGATACTGGTCACTGTAGGGGCTCAGGGCACCCAGGGCGATTTGCGGATCACGATCATCCGGTAATTCAAAGCTCGTAAACCCGCAGCGGACCATGTAGTGCAAGATATCTTCGTGCACCGCACCCACCGCACGGATTTCACCGGTATATCC
>JANQMF010000134.1 GCA_028280225.1 Pseudomonadales bacterium
CGTCGTCAACCACAAGCCAGCGCCAGTTTTGGGAATTTGAGCCGGTGGGGGCTTGCACCGCCAGTTCCAGGCACTCGTTGATCAATTCTCTGGGGACCGGCTTCGACAGGTCCAGGCGCTTGCGCACAGCACGGGTTGTGGCCAATAGCTCGTCGGTTATATTCAGGTCAAAATCCATGGTTGCTCCTTGATGGCTTGTTGTCTTAAGTATTGTTCTGGCTCAAAGTGTACTCCATTAGTGCGGATGATTAAGCTATCGAATCTTCAAGGAGAGCAATACATGGTTGAGTGGGCGGTAGATGTCATCAAGGTCGGGTTGGGGTTGTGTATAGGCATGTTGGCCCCAGCGGTCAGCGCTGATGCCCAAAATCTGGATACGCTGATTGCGCAGAAGGCGAAACAAATTGAGCCTGAGGTGATTGCCTGGCGGCGGGACATTCACGCTCATCCGGAGCTGTCTAACCGGGAATTTCGTACCAGCAAGTTGGTGGCTGAATATCTGGAAGACTTGGGTCTGAAGGTGCGGCGGGGTGTTGCCCATACCGGTGTGGTTGCGCTGCTCAAAGGTGGGCAGCCGGGTCCGGTGGTTGCCCTGCGCGCGGATATGGATGCCCTGCCGGTGGTTGAAAAGACCGGTCTGCCTTTTGCTTCAACCCGCACGGGAGAATACGAAGGACGCGAGGTTGGGGTGATGCATGCCTGTGGCCATGACACACACGTGGCCATATTGATGGGTGCGGCAACGGTGCTGACCCAACTGCGCGAACAGCTTGCCGGGACAGTGAAGTTCATTTTTCAACCGGCGGAAGAAGGTCCGCCCAAGGGTGAAAATGGGGGCGCAAAAATGATGATTGCCGAAGGGGTGCTGGAAAATCCCAAGGTGGAGGCCATCTTTGGCTTACATATTGGCCAGCAAGGCCTGGCTGGTTCGGCCAGCTATCGGCAGAAAGGCTTTATGGCCAGTGCCCAGCGCTTCGACATTGAAGTGACCGGCCGCCAAACCCATGGTGCCCGGCCCTGGGCCGGTATTGATCCGGTGGTTGTGGCCAGCGAGATAGTCACTGCATTACAGACCATCGTCAGCCGGCAGTTGGACATTACCCAGCACCCGGCGGTGGTCACTGTGGGCTCATTTAATGCCGGTGTCAGAAATAATATTGTGCCGGAAAAAGCTACGTTAAGCGGCACCATTCGCACCTTTAGTCCGGGTGTACGGCTGGCCATTCATGAAAAAATTCACCGTCTGGCGCGGAATATCGGTGCTGCTCACGGTGCCCAGGTCAAGGTGGAAATTGATCCCGGTGTGCCGGTAACCTTTAACGACCCGCGGTTGACCGCCAGGATGTTGCCGACCCTGAGGAAGGTATATGGCACGAACGTATATATGAGCAGCAGGGTGACCGGGGCTGAGGATTTTTCCTTTTATCAGGAACAAATACCCGGACTATTCTTTTTTATTGGTGGCCGTCCCCCGGGGATAGCTCCGGAAGATGCTGTACCCAATCATTCCCCTTACTTTAATGTGGATGAAGCGGCTTTGATGCCGGGGGTACGGGCCATGAGCCAGCTTGCCGTGGACTATCTGGCGGCGCAATAGAGCAGGGGCTAACGTGGATTCTGGCCGAAGCCGTCCCCCTGTTCAATGAATGCCTCTTCTTCAGCCGTGGAGGTCCGCCCCAGAACCGCGTTGCGGTGAGGGAACCGCCTAAAACGCTTGATGATGTCCCGGTGCTGTTGCGCATAACGCAGGGAATTTCCCATCAACTGCCGCACTGGTGGTGCGGATTCGTCACGCAGATTGGTGAACAGGCCAACGGCGGTATGTTGGTCGAGGAGGCTTTCAGAGTGCTCAAAGGGCATATAGAAAAAGGCGCGTTCATCCCAGCCCAGCTCTTGATCCAGCCCCTGGCGGACACCCTGGGTGGCTGCGGCCAGGGCCCGCTCATCCCAGCCGTAGGCCAGCTTGTTACCCCGATAAATATTACGCGGGAGTTGATCACAAACCAGAATATAGGCCAGGCAGCCTTTGCCGGAAAACCGCCAGCTTTCCAACGCACCGGCATCCACGCTGTCGACAAGGTGCTTAAATTGCGTGCGGCAGAGGTTGTCAAACGTACTATCCGGCTGAAACCATCTGTTTCTGACCTCGGGGTGGGCCACCCCTTGGCCCAGTTTGCCGAACCAGAATTCCAGCAGCGGCTCATAGGTTGCGCTATCCGGCTGCACTACATGCCCCAACATTCCATATCGTTGGCGAATAGGATGTAGCCGTTGTAGGACTTTTCAATGTGTCCCCGGGTTTGGCTTTCCCGTCCCCGGGTACGGTTCATGCGGTGACTTAAGATGAGCATGCGCACATCCGCCTGGTGGGCAATGCGGCCTAGCTGGCTGGGTGTGGCGTGCAGCTCGCGCTGATGACCCCGCGCAATTTCCGCAATGGCGTGGCTGGCCACCAGAGCGTCAGCCTGTTTGGCAAAGGTAGCCATCACGTTTTTCTGATTGTTAAAGTCGCCGGTGATGACAATGCTCATGCCGTCAACTTCAACCCGCCAAGCCAGGGTAGGTACGTTGGCATGATTTACCGGAATGGCATCCAGTTTTAAATTTGCACTGGAAAAATTTTCCCAACGGCGTTTTCCGGCGGCGGGCACATTACGCGGACGGATGCGATAACCACCGCTGGATTTGTGGGTGAGAAAATCCTGCAGATAGGCATAAGCACCGTCGGGTCCAATCAACCGTTGCACAAAGGATTCGGTGTCGGGATATTGAGGGGTATTGCTGTCCGGCCCCAGCACCACCAGCGGTGCTGTACGATCCAGAAAGTACGATCCCTTTATCAGGCTGACAAAGTCTGCCGTATGGTCAGCGTGCAAGTGGGTGAAGGCAATAACCTCCAGATCTTCGAAGTTGGCACCCGCCCGGTCGAAAGCCACCGATGCGCCGGGTCCGGTATCAATCAGGGCCCGCGCCTTCCCATCCTGCCAAATCAGGTAGCTGGGGCCACCCTGGCCGTCGTCAATTTCCGGTCCGCCGGCACCCAGGATCTGCAGCCACACACCGGTGTCCCCGCACATGTCATCGCCGTAGCCGGCGGAAGACAAAGCGAGCAGGCAGGCCAGTAAACAGAGTTGCCCCAACCGGCGCGGGAAGAAGCAAGAATCAGCGGGGAGCAAGGACATAGAGCCTCCTTAAAGACGGCGTACCTGTTCAAGAATGTCATCAGCGTCAGCTTCGTCCGGCATGCGCCAATCCCCACGGGGAGACAAACTGACGCTGCCTACCTTGGGTCCGGGGGGCAAGGTGGTGCGTTTAAATTGTTGGCTTAAGAAGCGGCGGAAAAATTGTTCGAGCCAGTGTTTGATGGTTTGGCCGCTGTAGGTATCGGCAAAACTCAAACAGGCCAGATGAAAAATTTTCTCCACCCCGGCGCCATTGCGCAGATAATGAAAAAGAAAAAAGTCGTGCAGTTCATAGGGGCCCACAATGGCTTCGGTATGTTGACTGATTTCCCCGTCCTTGGGTGGGATAAGCTCAGGTGAAATGGGGGTGTCTAACACATCGTCTAAGACAACAGACAAAGCCTTGGGCGCCCGGTGTTGGGCATACCAGCGTACCAGATAGGCCATCATGGTTTTAGGCACGCTGGCGTTGACATTGTAGCTGGCCATATGGTCAGCGTTAAAGGTACACCAGCCCAGGGCCAGCTCCGACAAATCTCCGGTGCCCACCAGAATGCCGCCTACCTTGTTGGCGTAGTTAAAGAGAATTTGCGTACGTTCCCGGGCCTGAGCATTTTCAAAAACGATGTCGTGCTCCCCTTCGTGCTCCAGGTCTTTTAGATGCTGGCTGACCGCAGCGTCGATGTGAATTTCCTTAAGGGGCACATCCACCGCGGCGCAGAGCCGATGCGCGTTCCCCCGGGTCTGCTCAGTGGTCCCCGGTCCGGGTAGGGTAATGGCCTGCAGGTGCCCGGTGTCCAGCTTCAGTTTGGCCAGAGTATCCAGACAGACTAAAAAGGCCAGGGTTGAATCCAATCCGCCGGATAACCCGATAACCAGGGCCCCGGTGTTGATACTCTGCATGCGCCGGGCCAGGCCGGTGGCCTGGATTTGCAATATGTCCTGGGCCCGGGCATCAAATTCGGTTTCGTCCGCGGGCACAAATGGATATTTGTCATAAGCCCGATGGAGGCTGGCCAGCACCGGCGCCGGGGTGTTAATCCGGTGCGTGCGATAAGCGGTGGGTCGCGGGGCACCGGCAAAGGTCATATTCTGGCTGCGATCATGTTGCAGGTGGTGAAGATCAATATCAGCACTGATGGTGCTGCCATGCAACTCAAAGCGATTGTTTTCAGCCAGAAGCGCGCCATCCTCGAAAACAAAACAATGTCCCCCATACACCACGTCCTTGGTCGACTCGGTGCTGCCCGCGCTGGCATAGATATAGGCACAGATATCCTTGGCGCTGGCCATGTGTACCAGATTTCGCCGGTATTCAGCCTTGGCGATCAGCTCGTTACTGGCGGACAGATTGGCCATAATATTGGCACCCGCCAGACAAGCGGCTGTACCGGGCGGCATGGGCGCCCACAAGTCCTCGCATATCTCCACGCCCAGAACCGCTTCATCCAGGGCAAAAAGCTGATCCACCCGCACGGGAAATTGTCCCAGTTCGGCGTGGATAACCGTTTCGTTGACCCCACGGCCGCTCACAAACCACCGCTGATCGTAAAACTCGCCGTAGTTGGGATGTACTGACTTGGGTACCATGCCGATAACACGCCCCTCAGCAATCACCGCGGCACAGTTCAGCAGCCGGCCATCGGGCAGCCGCCAGGGGGTGCCCACCACCAAAAGCGGAACCGGGTTACGACACAGCCGGGCCAGCGCCTGTCCGCTGGCCTGCAGCAGATTGTCGGAAAAAAACAGGTCTTCAGCGGAGTAACCGGACAGGCAGAGTTCGGGAAAAACCGCGATACTTACCCCGTCCTGGGCCAGTTGGGGCAAATACTGTTGAATTGCGTCCGCGTTTGCGCGGGGATTGCCTATACTGACAACCGGGGACACGGCGGCCACCCGGCGGTAGCCCAGCCTGGTGAAATTATCCATGCGCTGGGTGGGTTTAGTGTCGTTTCCGCTGGCGTTATTTGCGGTCAAGTGAGCGCAACCTATCCTGTTTGTGTGGCTGCTAGTTTAAACTATCCGTAGGAGCATATGCTTAACTGCTTACGTGCCTTAAGCTTTGCCTATAGCAGCCGCAGTTGATCTCCAACCCTGATCTCACCAGGCTGCTCGATGCTGGCGTAAATCCCCAAGTTCCCCTGATTGTGCTCAACCAGAGCACGCATGATTGCCGGGTCCTTAGGCAACTCCTCACACGGGTGGGTGGTCATGATACATCTTGGGCAGGGCATTTCGAATTTAATAATGGCTTTCCCCAGTTTGCCCCGCCGTCCTGCCCATTGATTCTCGGGAAAACCCGGCTCGTCCGTATCCAGCAACAGGTTCGGGCGAAATCGCCGGATATCCATCTGGTGCTGTGGGGCTGCATCAGCCATGCCGGCCAATGCGGATGTGGACAGCACCAATAGCGGGAAGGCATCAAAGTAGGTCCCGGGTGGTGATTCGTAAGTCATCAGTTCCGCGGGAAAATGGCTGAGGTCCGGTAGCGGTTCCTGCGGGGTGCGGGCAAATACCTCCCGCAAGGCGGCTTCCCTGTTCGTGTCAGGAGCGGGTGGACGGCGGCGGTAGTGATCAAGCTGTTCCGCGGGCAACAACGGCCACAGGGAAACCGGTGCGCCGACGGCGTGACTCAATATGTCGTTGGCCTGCTTGTTGCTGGTATCCACACGGCTGCCGTCCGGTAGTTGAATCTCTGCGGCGGGAGATGGATTTTGGCTGCTGGGCTCAGCCTTGAGCGTGGCTTGCATGGACATGAGGACGGGAAAACGTTTACCCCCCTTAAACCCTCCCCGCTCCTCGTCTCGTAACGTCCAGCAGCGGTCCCCGGGAATGCCATTACCGGTAAGAGATGTTTGGGTGAGGGTGTGGCCACCCATGCTTTTTACCGGGTAGCGGTAAATTTTCGTCAGCTGAAACGGCATGTGAGGTTAACGGATCCTAGTGCAGGTTGGGGTCCACGCCTTCCAGCTCTTTGACCAGGCCTTCGGTTTTTTCCAGAATGCGGCGAATCAAGGGGGCAGTTGTCCGGGAGAAGCGGAACCCCATGGCGATACAGCTGGACAATTCAATGATGGGGTGGGTTAGATCCCAATCGTCGTTAGCGCAATACAGATGTCCGCGAATGCGTTTAAAGTGGTTACGTTGGGTGGCAGATCCTTCGGCTTCCAATTGAACAATCAATTGGTCTAGCAATGGCCCAAGTTCGTTGCGGGCCGCTGTGACTTTGTGCATGTCTGACTCCAAGCTAAGCCGAGTGCTTATTCTGCCTGGAAATGTGTGGCTAAGCCACTTTTGCACATTCTGCCGGGCGGAATATTGCTGTTTAGTGCTAGGGTAACGGTTCGACGACGGGGTAGACGACCATGCACATCACCATTTGGAACGAGTACATTCACGAGCAAAACAACCCAGCAGTGGTGGCGGTATATCCCCGGGGTATTCACCAGGCCTTGGCAAAATTGTTGGCGGAACCGCTGGAAAAACATCACGGCTTGAAAGCTGAAGGCCTCACCATCACAACGGCAACCCTGGAGGAGGCGGATCACGGTTTGACTGATGAGGTGATTAAAAAAACCGATGTGCTTTTGTGGTGGGGGCACCAGGCCCACGATCGGGTAGAGGAGCGGATTGTCGACCGGGTACACAGGGCGGTGATGCAGGGTATGGGGTTAATCGTATTACATTCGGGGCACCTGTCGAAAATCTTTACCCGCCTGATGGGCACAACTTGTAATCTCAGGTGGCGGGAAGCTGACGACAGAGAGCTGATCTGGACGGTACATCCGGCTCATCCCATTAGCCGGGGGGTGCCGCAGCCGCTGGAGCTGGCTGCCCATGAGATGTATGGGGAATTTTTTGATATTCCGGTACCGGATGAGCTTATTTTTGTCAGCGCCTTTTCCGGTGGTGAAATCTTTCGCAGCGGGTGCTGCTTCTTTCGGGGTAAGGGGCGTATATTCTATTTTAGCCCCGGCCACGAAACCTACCCGGTTTACCATCAGCCGGCCATCGGGCGAATATTGGCAAATGCCGCATGCTGGGCGTATCAGCCGGAGCGCTCGGGTATCATCACCGGTCACAGTCCAAATGTTGAAAAAGATTGGTGGCGTTAAGTTTTGACAATACCAGGGTTGCACCGGCATTGCGCAGGGCCGGCGCGCTGCCGCTGCCGGAAAGTACTCCCACACAGTACATATTGAGTTGTTGCCCGGCGCGCATATCCAGAACGCCGTCTCCGACCATGACAGCCTTTTCAGGCTGGCATCCCATCAACGCCAGACATTGACTTAGATGCCGGGGGTCGGGCTTTAAGTGAACGGTATCGTCCCGGGCCACCAGACAATCCACAAGGTCCAGCAGATTTGGGAAAACCTCCAGGACCGCCGCCCGGCAGTTTCGCGTCACTACACCCAGCTTAGTATCGTTGTTGGAAAAGTTGCTGAGCATCTGTGCTACTTCAACAAAGGGGCGGGTGCTTTGTGCGGCGGATATTTCGATATCGACAATTTTTTGTCGCGCCGTTTGTTCGTAGCGCCGGGCCACATCCCGGCCCCGTTGTTGCCGCAACCATTGGGTGCTGTGGTCAATTATCTCAACAATATATTGATCCCGAAAGACCGCTGGCGGCACACCCTGTGCTTCGGTCAGGGCAATCACCTGTCGGCGCATATCCGGCAAGTCCAGATTGGGCGCAAGGGTACCGTCAAAATCAAATAGGATGGCGTTGAATCTCAAAGGTCAGCAGCCCGCTAGTCTCGCTTAAAACGCTTCTTACGACGGTAGGGAAATACATCGGAGACCCCCCCCTGGTTGATATTAGCTTGCAGGGAGCGCCAGTAACTTGCCTCGAACAGGTCGCCGTGCATTTGCGTAAACAAATTTTTTATATGGCGCCTGCCGAACAGGAAGCGCTGAAACTCTTCCGGAAAAACGTCTTCCGCCGCTATGGAGTACCAGGGCTCCGAGGCCATTTCTTCTTCCGGGGTGCGTGCTTCGGGGATCTCCCTGAAGTTCATATCCGTCAGGTAGGAAATTTCGTCGTAATCATAAAAAACCACCCGGCCGTGCCGGGTGATCCCAAAGTTCTTTAATAACATATCTCCCGGGAAGATATTTGCCGCGGCAAGTTGTTTGATGGCATTCCCATATTCGTCCAGAGCGCTGGCCAGTTCCTGTTCGCTGCAATCTTCGATGTAAAGATTTAGGGGTGTCATTTGGCGCTCGGTATACAGATGCCGGAATATAATCTGATTACCTTCTTCGGTAATGGATGAGGGGCAGACCTGACGCAGCTCATCCAGGAGTTCCCCGGCAAAACGGTCCCTGGGAAAACTGAAGTTTTCGAACTCCTGGGTGTCTGCCATGCGACCCACCCGGTCATGGGTTTTGACCACATGGTACTTGGCCACCACTTCGTCCCGGGTAATGTTTTTTTGTGGGGCAAATTTGTCTTTGATGACCTTAAATACGGTCTGGTAGGACGGCAGGGTAAATACCGCCATCACCATCCCCTTTATTCCCGGTGCAACCACAAAGCTGTCGTCGGACGTGGCCAGGTGGTCGAGAAAACCCCGGTAAAATTCGGTTTTCCCATGTTTGTGCAAACCAATGGAAGCATAAAGCTCCGAACGTTTTTTGTTCGGTAACAGGTTTTCCAAAAAACTGACCAACTCACTGGGGTGGCGGGTATCCACCATGAAGTAGGACCGGGTGAAGCTGAACATCACCGACATTTCATCAGCATCGCAGATCAGCGTATCTACATAGAGTTCCCCATCCCGGGTGGTCAGAATAGGCAGGGCAAGGGGCCACTGCTGATCTTTGTGGATCAGCTTGCCGATGAGATAAGCACCCTTGTTCCGGTAAAAAGGTGACTTAATCACCTCAACCACTAAATCCTGCGCGGAGATAATTTCTTTACGTTCTTCCGCCAGGGAACGCAGGATGTTGCCCACATCAATATCCAGGTTGCGCCAGGGCAGGCCAAAACCGAAATCGTTGAGTATCTCCTTGACCATGGGCACCACTCCATTTTGAGTGGTATAGACCTTGGCTATCGGCTCCTCCGGCGGCTTGAGTTGTGCGCTGCCGCGATACAAAAACATCTGTTCGGCATGCACCGGGCCGTCGCTGGTGTGTTCCCGGTGGATGGAGTTGAAAAATGTCTCGGCCAGTTCAGCATCAGCGGTGTTGTTGATGATTTCCGAGTAGGCGGACTTGATGCTTGGCCAGCCCCTTAGTCCGCTGCCGGGTCTGACAATGGGGGCTGCCTGAAGCACCTGGGCCACATAGTTCTGATACGCCCCCAACCGTTCCTTACCTGCTTGTTGAACGTTGCTCCAGGCCCCTTGCTCAAACCGGTCTTTGGCGCGTCGGGTAATTACCGCGTACTCGCTCCGGTAGCTTCTAAAACCTTCGTAAATGGTGGCAGCGGTGTGTCTGGCCTGCTCCGTATTGATTTTAACAGGTAATGTTCTGGAAGGCTGAGGCTGTGCCGCAGGGTTGGATTGATGGGTCATGGTTTCTTTTGCTGTCTTGTTTGCCACCGGTGGGTATGAGTGGCGCTGATTCTCCGCCGGAGACGCGCCAGGCCTACTTTACAGATAACTACCAGGCAGATGATGCCAATTGCCGGATAAGCCCACCGGGTCACCCATTCCTGGGCGTTAAAATTGAGATTTGTGGCGGTCAGCAGGAAGCCGGTCAAAGCCACGGCAAGGGGTGAGCGGGTAATCAACAAGGCACCCGCTCCCAGCAGCAGGGGCAGCACCAGGGTGTGGGTTGGGGTGCTGTCGCGGGGATCCAGGTACAGAAAACCGATGATGACAAACGCTAACCCCAATACCCGGCTGAGGATAAGTTGCATAGATGCGGCGGTGTTTGATGGTTTGTTGCTCAAGACAGCGCTCAGGTCACTATGTCCACGGTCCCACCGTCGATGCGGATGTTCTGGCCGTGAATGGCGTCCGCCCAGGGACTGCAAAGAAAGGCAACCAGCGCGGCAACCTCCTCACGACGGGAGATCCGGCCGATGGGAATGTCCTTGGCAACGTGGGGCTCGATCTCTGCCCAGTTGGACCCCCAGCCTTCTTTGCGGCCCTTGGCGAGGTAGGCCGCCTCAACTTCCGGGGTCAGAATAAGGCCGGGAGACACCAGATTGACGCGTACACCGCTGTTGGCCACTTCCTTGGCCAGGCTGACGGTCATATTGGCCAAAGCCCCCTTGGCTGCATAGTAACCGGGCATACGGGCATTTGGCCGGCTGGAACCGACGGTGCCCAGATTGATAATTCGACCCCAGCCCCGGTTGCGCATACCGGGCAGGCACGCATGGACACAGCGCACCGCGGATAAAACGTTTTTTTCGTAGGCGGTAATCCAATCTTCACTGGTGCTTTGCCGCCAACTACCGGGATCTGCGGTGCCGTAATTGTTGATCAGAATGTCCACCGGGTGGTCCGCTAATATTTCCGCCAGCGGCGCACTCCCGGGACTGTTGGTGATATCAGCGGTGACGGGGATACCGGCCCCCAGGGTTTCTACCGCTGTTTCAGCTTGACCTTGGCTAAGTCCATGGACCAGTACCTGGGCGCCTTCCGCAATCAGGGTTGCGGCAATAATCTGCCCGGTGCCCCGATAGCTGCCGGTTACCAGCGCGGTTTTGCCACTAAGCTGCAGATCCATGAGTTGTCCTCAAAAGCCTCAACCCTAACAGATGTTGGCACATGGAGCAGGCAAAAGGGTTAAAATGACGGATGACTTTATTTGCGTTTTTGTGCATCGTTTTTGCCGGCAGCTACATTCAAGCTGTTGCGGGATTTGCCATGGGCATGTTGATTGTGGCGCTGGCCAGTGGGCTGCAACTGATGGACTTGCCTACCCTGGCTGCGGTGGTCAGCCTACTGAGTCTGCTGAATGTAGTCATGGCCTTGAAGGGAGAAACCCGGTCTATCCATCGGCCGGTGTTCTTCTGGTTGGCCCTTGGCCAGATCCCGGCAATTTTTGCCGGGGTGCTGCTGTTGCAATGGTTGGATGGGCATACCCGCCAGGTACTGGAGATTTGCCTGGGCGTGTTCATTGCCGCGGGCGGGCTGTCGATGCTGTTGAAACCCCATCCCTGGCCACGGGTTGCGCACCCGGCGGTGTGTTTCACCACCGGTATTGCCGGGGGTGTGGTTGGCGGCCTGTTTTCCGCCAGTGGTCCGGTGCTGGGCTGGTTTGGATATTCTCAACCCCTGCCCCTGGCGGCGATTCGGGCCACCCTGCTGGCCTGTTTTGCGTTGACCACAACCACGCGCTCGATCATAGTCGGCGCACAGGGTGGCCTGACAGACGCGGTCCTGTTGTATGCTGCGGTGGGTCTGCCTGTGGTGGTTTTGGGAACCTGGCTGGGACGCCGGTTTGCCCCGCCGGTGACTGAAAATACCATTCGCCATCTTGCCTACGGGATATTGTTGATCATGGGGTTTTGGATTCTCAGCCGGGCACTTTTTTTCCAGCCCGTTACACTCTTCAGTGCGCTTTTGTCATAAGGAGAGCTGCACCTTCGACCAGCCCCCTTTTTTCTCCTAACATGGGGGAACGCCACACTGGTAGCTGCGTCCCTTAATGTGTGCTTGTTTTCTTCGTAAAAACCGATAGTGTGCCTGCATGTCAGAGTTCGACGACATCAGGCCATATCACGATCATGAAGTTCCCGGGGTTGTATCCAGGGTGCTTGGTCATGCTGATCTGTACAAGGCCGCCAGCCAATTTGTAATGCCGCCCTTGCTGCAACGGGGTGCCCTTGGGCAGTGGCTGACTAAGCTGGTGCTTAAGCGCCAGGGTAGCCGGATCCGCACGGTGCATGATTGCCAGATGTTTACTGAAGTCATCTTAAAGAAGCTGATTGCGGCCACCATCAGTGAACTGACCGTCTCGGGCCTGGATAGCCTGGATCCCAATACCCGGTATCTGTTTATCTCAAACCACCGGGATATTGTGATGGACTCCACTTTGTTGAACTTTTTGATCTATCAGGCAGGACATACCACCTGCCGCAGCGCGGTGGGCGATAACCTCCTGACCAATGAGCTGGCTGCGGACCTTATGCGCCTGAACAAAAGTTTTGTTGTGCAACGGGCGGTCAGCGGTGCCAGGGCGACACTTAAGGTCTTGCACACGACCAGCAACTACATCCGGCATTCCTTGTCGGAAAACGTTTCGGTGTGGATTGCTCAGCGTCAGGGCCGTGCCAAGGACGGTATGGACCGAACCGATCCCACATTGCTCAAGATGCTGGCCTTGGCCTACAAAGAGACAGATGATCCGCTGAATGCCCTGTTTGCGCAATGCCATGTGCTGCCCGTGGCGATTTCTTATGAAATTGATCCCTGTGCCTTGCGCAAGGCTCATGAGCTTTACGTGCTGGCCACCCAGGGGCAGTACGACAAAAGTGACGAAGAGGATGTGCAGAGCATTGTGGTGGGTGTGGTGGGTCACAAGGGTCGGGTGCACCTGCACTTTGGCGAACGGGTGCGGGGACCGTTTGATACACCGGAAGCGGCCGCGGACGTACTGGATCAGGCCATAGTTGGAGGTATGCGTGTTTTTCCAAGTCATGTGACCGCCGCCCGGCAACTCGGGATGCCGGAGAATGCCGGGGGATGGCAGGCTGACGTTCCCGCGCTGACATCATCCGATCGGCGCTTTGCCGCTCAGATCGATCAGTGCCCATCCGAGGAAAAAGCCCACCTGCTGGTGCAATATGCCAACTTGTTGCGTAACCGCGAGGAAGTCTGTGGCCCGCAGATAAACGGCGCCAAAGCCGACTAAGACAGACAACGTCAAGCCACCAATTCTAAACCCCTCTCCCCGAACTCTGGACAACGCTTCTCGATCCGAGCGACGTTTGCGCGCAGCGCAAACTCGACAGAGCTCGCGCCTCGCGAGATCACGCTCCTCGATCCGAGCGACGTTTGCGCGCAGCGCAAACTCGCCAGAGCTCGCGCTTCGCGCGAGATCAATCTTCTAACACCCCCTTTCTCGACCTTTGGACAACGCTCCTCGATCCGAGCGACGTTTGCGCGTAGCGCAAATTCGCCAGAGCTCGCGCGCTTCGCGCGAGATCACTCGACCAAGAGCTCGCGCTGTAC
>JANQMF010000193.1 GCA_028280225.1 Pseudomonadales bacterium
CGTCGGTTTGGTCGTAAGCAAAGGTAACATCCTGGAAGACTACGTGGGCACCTTGGGTAACTCCGGAGCCCGGGGCCTGGGATAAGGGTGGCACCGCCAGCAGCTCGCTGATCCGATCGATTGCCGCTTCCATAAAATCGAACATGGATGACATATTGGCAAACAGGGCCAACGGCTCGCTAAAGCGGATCGCAATCACAATCAGGGCGAGCACCGCAGCTACGCTCAGTGAATCGGCCAGGACAAAGGAGATGGCCAGTGCGGCAATGGCCAAAATGCCAATTTGCACTAACGCCGACATGATGATGGAGGGCAGGGTGATGAGCTTGGTGCCGGCTACCTGTGCCTCGCGCAACCGCGCCAGCGAATCTTGCAGACGCTGTGACTCCTGACCTACCTGGCGCGTAGCCCGCAGTACGCTTAAACCCTGGGTATATTCCACGATATGGGACGCGGCATCCGCGTGGGCAACCACCGAAATGCGATTCTCCCGGGCGCCTGCGGCGCGAATAGTCCGATAAATCGGTACCGCCACGGGAAATAAAATCAGCATGGCCACCGCCAGCCGCCAATCCACGAACAGCGTGGCGATAACGGTTACCGTGGGTGCCACTATGGTATTGATGACCACGCCGAACAAGCCTCCGGCAATGGAGACCACGTCGTTGACATTCCCCGTAAGGACACTGTTTAAATCACCAGTCTGGCGCCGGGCAAGTTGCTCCAGCGGCATCTGCTTAAGCTGCTCACCAAGGTTCGAGCGCGTTTCGTCGGAGACCTCAATGTACACCCGCCACCCGCAGTGCGATTCACCGAAACGCAGCAAGGCATCAACAATTACCAGGGTGACGATGCCGGTCACATACCACCACACCTGATCGGAACCTTCGGCAAGGGCGAAGAACAGCGGAAACAGAAGAGCGTAGGCCAGCCCCTGGGCCATGGCTGCAAGCATGGCGTAGATTAAGGAGCCGCGCATCAAGTCTGCCCTGGAACCGCAGGCGCGAATCATATTTCGAAACGTTGTAATCATGTTAGTCCTTAAGCTGGCTCTGTTTCATCCGCGCGCAGTCCCCAGCCCTGGGCCCGCTCGAAGTGTGACCACAGTTTGGCATACCGGCCCTCATTGGCCACCAGCTCCGCATGGGTGCCCGACTCGATCACGCGGCCCCGGTCCAGTACAACAATCTGGTGGGCGTCGGTAATGGTCGACAAACGGTGGGCTACAACAATCAGAGTTTTGCCCCGGGCCAGTTCTGCCAATGCCTGGTGAATCTTGGCTTCGTTGTCCGGATCCGCAAATGCGGTGGCTTCGTCAAGGACAATGATCGGCGCATCCTGCAGAATGGCGCGGGCGATAGTAATGCGCTGGCGCTGTCCGCCGGACAGGCTGGAACCCCGTTCTCCCACTACCGAATCGTAACCGTCGGGGAGTTCGCTCATGATGAAGTCATGGGCCTGGGCAGCGGTGGCTGCCGCCACAATCGCATCGTCGGTCGCATCGGGTTTGCCCAGCTTGATATTGTTTTTTATGCTGTCGCTGAGCAGGAAGGGTGACTGGAACACAAAGGCAACAGATTGCAGCAGTTGGTCAGATGTCATCTGGCGGATATCAACCCCGCCAACCCGAATCTCGCCGGCGGTGACATCCCAGAACCGGGGAATAAGCTGGGCAATGGTACTTTTGCCCGCCCCGGATGGGCCAACCAGCGCGGTCACGGTGCCTGCCGGTATCTTTATGCTGACGTCCGACAGGGCGTTATCCGCCCGGCCTTCGTAACGAAAGGTGACGTTTTTCAATTCCACCGATGCATCTTCCGGCGCACTTCCCTGTGACACCTCGGGAATCAGTTCAACCTGGCGCAATTGGCCGATACGTTTAACCGCGGCGCTGGCGTTGACCAGTAATTGTTGCAGCCAGACGATAGGGACAATGGATTCCGTGACTGTCGGCGCCAGGATCAGGAACATCATCAGAATGGGTAGCTCCAGAGTACCCTGGCGCACCATGGGCACGCCCACGGCTAACAGCACCAATACGGTGGGCAGCGCGGCAAATAACGTGCGTGCAATAAAAGCACCGGTCTGCGACTGACTGGTCCATTCGCGCAGGGTGACCGTCGCCTCGTTCAGCGCTTTGCGGTAACGTTCAAAAGACCCCGAGCCGTCGTCGAAGGTACGTACCACATGCATTCCCTGGACATACTCGTTAATGACCCCGTTGATGCGCTCGGTGGCCTTATCCACTCTTTTGCGGGCGACATCGTAGTCGCGAAACGCAAAGAACATGCCGATCATCCCCACAGGGAACAGCGCCAACGACAACAAAGCCAGACGCCAATCCAGAATGAGCATGAGGATAATGCCTAAAAACGGTGCGGAGAAGGTTTTGGCAAACAGCGGGGTGCTGTCCGCGACAAAGACATGGAGGGCTCGCACATCGTCCAGGACAATTTTCTTTAACGCGCCGGAACCGGCGTTGACCACGTAACCCAGGGGGACTTGGGCCAGGCGCGTGGTCAGTTCAGTGCGCAGTATCTGCTCCAGCCGGAACGCGCCCAGATGTGAAATTCTGAATGAATAGGCGCGGCACACAAAGGAGGCTGCCACCAGACCCAGGCTGATACCCAACAATAACCACAGCCGATCCGGATTTGGTGCTTGGGCGGTCATTTCCCGGGTGATGGGCAGGAACAGCATGATCGATCCAAGCCAGGCGATCAGGCTTAACAAAGACACTGCCATGCCAGTGTAAATCTCGCGGTTGACCGGGGAGATAACGGTCCAAAGACTTAACTCTTCCTGGGTTGCTTGTTTTTCGGTGTTTGCACTACTCATATCTGCGGCCTTGCAATTAACTCCCCAAGATATCCTTGAGGCTGTCGACAAAAAAATGATGACTTTGGTATGATTCTATCCGTAATGCGATTGCAAATCATTCTCATTTGTCCCCGATGCAAAATAGATTGAAATAAATGTCTGACGAGAACACAAAATCTGACTACCGCAGTGCAATCATCGGCCTGTTGGTGGCTGCTGCCCTCCTGGGTGCCTTCATCTGGCGGCTGCCCGTCAACGGCTGGGGTTCCCTGCTTTGGTTTGCCGTCATGGCTGGCATGAGCATCATCCGCATACCCCACGAACAAAAGGCGAAAAAACTGGCGACCAACGAGACGCGCCAAGGCCGGGTGGAAAACCTGCTGCTGCTTGGGGTGACGTTGGGCGCTGCGTTGATCCCAGCGATACACCTGGCGACAGGGTTGTTTGGCTTTGCTGATTATCCGGTCCCGGCGCACTGGCCTTTTCTGGGGTTGTTGCTTGCCGCCCCGGGTCTGTGGCTGTTCTATCGCAGCCATGCGGATTTGGGCAAAAACTGGAGTGTCAGTCTGGAAATACGCAAGGATCACGGCCTGATCACCCATGGTGTCTACAGTCGCATTCGGCATCCGATGTACACCGCCATATTCTTGCTGTACACCGCTCAAGCTGTATTTATCCACAATTGGATTGCCGGGTTGTCGGGGTTGATGACCTTTGGCTTGATGTACCTCATCCGCGCCCCGATTGAAGAAGCCATGATGCGGGAACAATTTGGCCAGGCTTATGACGAGTATTGCTCCGGCACCGGGCGCCTGTGGCCAAAACTGAGCAAATAAAACCGTCTTGGGGGTGCCAGCTGAGCACTAGCGCGGCCAACTGTGGTGTGTTTCGTCAATAATAAACTCATGCTGATGAACCAGATCTCCATGCCGGTGCTCCAGGGTTGTCTCGTCAGGCTGGGGATAAAGACAGAAACAGGCCAGGGCTGCCAGTAGCGGTAAGCTGCCCATAATCAGAAAGGTGGTTGGCCAGTTGTTCAAACCGCCCAGAAAGCCGGCCAGCAGATAGGTGACCAACCAGCAGGCGTGAGAAAGGGTGAAGTTGGCGGCAAAGAATGCCGCGCGGTGACGTTCGTGACAGGAGCGGCGCACAACCGCGCCCACGGTGGTTTGCGCAAAGCCCAAACCAAGGCCAACAACAAACCACATTAATGCCAGGGTTTGCCAGTTTACCCCCATTACACCCACGGATATGGCACCTGCGATGACAAGATTACCTATGATAAGCAGCGCGCGTGGTGATAAAGACAGCCGGGGGACTAACATCGCCCCCAGGGCCGTACCCAAGCCGCTGGCTGCAAGAGTCAAGGACATCACACTTTCCGATTGGCCCAGAAACTGTTGTACGTACACCGCGGTGTTGACAATTACCATGGCGCTGCCGCCGGCAATGCCGATATAGGCAACCGCAACGCCGCGCAGCCTGGGTGTTTTCAAATACGCGCTGATACCCCACCAGGGGTGGGCAGTCACGGACTGTGTGGTTCGTGAAATTGCGGTTGAACCGATGAGAAAAGCGGAAAACAAAAAGGTTGCCGCGTTTAGATAAAACAAGTCGCTGAACGTCATTAAGGTGAGCAGGACCGCAGCCAGCAACGGGCTTGCGATCTGTTCAACAGAACCGGCAACTTGCGCCCAGGACAGTGCTTTTAAGTAAGCCTGTTCGTTTTTTACCACGCTGGGCAAGAGTGCCTGATAGATGGGTGTGAACAAGGCGGAGGCGGCACTGATCAGGGTGATGGCGGCGTAAATCTGCCATTCGTGGGTGATCCAGGGCATGACGGCAACGACCAGAGCACGGACAATATCCAATGTAATCAGGCAGGACCGGGCGGGTATGCGGGCACCTAGCTGGCCGGCAAAGGGAGCAACGCTGACATAGGCAACCATTTTAATGGCCAGGGCTATGCCCAGCACCACTGCGGCACGTTCCGGCGCAATTTCAATGGCCAACAGGGCCAGGGCGATGGTGCTGACTCCGGAGCCGACCAGGGCTGTGCTGTGTGCGGCAAAAAGCCGCCGGTATGCCGGTAAGGCAAAGGGCGACTCTTTGGCTATCGGGCGCATTGGATCAGGAGCGTCGAATGTAAAATGTTATACCGTAACAACCCACTGCGAATAACAAAATGCCACACACAACGTCCAGCCAGCCGTCAAATACCAGGGCAAGATACAGGGCTGCTGCAGAGACAGCGCCCAGCAGCAGGGGCCCCGCCCACACCCTGACAAATCTGGAGTTACGCCGGATCATGATCCGGCAAAGGCAGAAACGTCGGCCAACGCTTCGCGGCCCTGCCGGCGGCGGCGCCACCACAAGACAAGGCCACTCCAAAGCAGCACAATTGCCGCAACGTCAAGCACCGCCCAGGCTACTTTTAACCAGATGCCGCCGTAGTCGCCAAAATGCAGAGGTTGGGACAATAACAGCATTTGCAGATAAGCAGGCAGCTCGGGTGCAGCAATATAGTCTCCCGTATACGCATTGATGATGACCGGTTTGAACAAACGGCTGGAGAGGGGCTCGCGGCCGGTATTGAAGATGAGGTAGTGCCGGTCGCTGGAATAACCATTGCCGGGAAACATGGCAAAATAGAAATCACTGTCCGGCAGCCGCTGCTGGGATTCTTCGAATGCAGCCTGAAACGAGGTGCGCCTGGCACTTTCGGCAATCGGCTGCGCCATGTCGTCGGCCACTATGGTCTGCATATCGGTCATCAACCACATCTGAATCATCGGCGAGCCGATAGTGTTCACGGCGCCGGTGATCGACACTACAAAGAGCCAAACCGCAAGGATCATGCCCAGCGAATTATGTAAATCAAACCAGCGCCGGCGCGTATCCCCATCGCGTACCGTAGCAAAGCTACGGTTCCCCATAAAGGGTGCATACAGTACAACTCCGCTGATGATGGCAAGTAACAACAGAATTGTCATAAGCCCCAGGAAAAACATACCCATTTGTCCAGCCAGCAGCTCCACATGGATTTGGGTGAGGGTGCCGAGTAGGCCGTCGTAGGCACTGCCTGCATCCAGCACACGACCGTCGAAGTTTGAAACTCGGGTTAACAGCGATTCTTCCAGGGGTGCATCAATTGTGCGGCCCAGGCCGACAATGGTGACATTGGGGTCTGTCTGCTGGCGTAACACCATTTGCACTACCATCCCTGGATTTGCGGCCTCTGCGGAAGCCAGCAACCCATCAAAATTGAGCACCTGAGATTTGCCGCTCACGCCATCGTCTTCTTCAGCAAAAAGGCTCTCGAGTTCGTGATGAAAGATCAGGGGCAGGCCGGTCAAGCAGGCGGT
Source organism: Pseudomonadales bacterium (assembly GCA_028280225.1). Classification (GTDB taxonomy): domain Bacteria; phylum Pseudomonadota; class Gammaproteobacteria; order Pseudomonadales; family Azotimanducaceae; genus UBA4421. The sequence continues at coordinate 6,186 of JANQMF010000193.1, forward strand.
CAGGATGAAGAGGGTACAGACAAGGCTGGTCCATTCATGTAGCGCAAACCAACGACCCAAGGCGCGCTTGCTTTGCATACTGCTTCTCCTGACCTGCTTACGTGTAAAGAAGAGTCTTTACGGACCGATGTAACGGACCCACGTGCCGTCACGGTGTGTTGCCGCTGGATATGGACGTCATCATTTTTTTAACACCATTAATATACAATTGCAAATCATTCACATTTAGCAATAATGTTATAACATATCAATACGCAGGGGCGCTTTCCGCGCTGACCAGAAAAACAGGGGAAGAAATGAGACTCCGGATCATATTGGCTGCCGTACTGGCGGGCAGTTACTTTGTAGACGTGGCTGTGGCCGCTGATGACGATAGCATTGAAGAGATTGTTGTGGTGGGCAGCAAGACCAACGCAACCCGCCAGGAGCTTGGTACAAGCGTGGGGTACTTCGGCAACGAACGCATCAAGGCTGACGCGATTTACAATGTTGAGGATATCTTTGACCGTACCGCAAATGCTTATACCGGTACCGCATCATTTGGTGCGTACAGCATTCGCGGTGTGAACAACAACGGCATCGCCGGCGCCATCAATAACTCCAACGCGCTGGCCTCCATTGTGCTTAATGGTGTGGCGTTGGGGGTCGCATCCGGTGACTACGTAAAACCGTCAATGTTTGATGCCGCCTCGGCGGAAATTCTGCGCGGCCCGCAGTCGTCCCTGCAGGGTCCAAACTCGCTGATCGGCGCGGTGTATGTGAACTACAACCGTCCCCAGTTTGAGGACAACGACGGCATTTTGCGTGTTGAAGGCGGGGAGCTCGGCACCGTCCGCGCGGGATATGCGCAAAACTTCGAATTGGTGGATGATGTTTTAGCTGCCCGGATTGTGCTGGAAAAACGTGAATCCGAAGGGGATGTAGACAACCCGACAACGGGGTCGGACGATGTGCAGCGGGAGGATGAAGAGTCGGTCCGGCTGGCGTTGCGCTGGCAGCCGTTGGGGGATGAGCGCCTGGCCTTGGATTTGACTTATATAAACAACAACTCGGACTCAAATCCCTTTGCCCTGGTTGTGCCGCCGCCGGGTGGTGGTGATCTTTTTGACCGCCAACAGACCTATGACGTAGACGACGAATACCCCTCGGACTTTGAGCAGGTAGCCTTTGAGCTGGGCTGGCAGATCAACGAGAACTGGCGTCTGACTTCGGTTACCGGCCACAGTGATTTTGAACTGAAACAGGTTTTTGATGGAGATCTGACACAATTCAGTTTCCTGGAGGTTAACGGCTTCATCGAAGAAGATCTGTTCAGCCATGAGCTGCGCCTGAACTATGCGGGTGAGCGTGTTGATGCGCTGCTTGGCCTGTTTTACTCAGATGGGGACTACGGCAATGGCTTTGCCGGGTCAGGCATTTTCCCCGACGGCATGGGTGGTGTCATGCCGTTCAATACAACCAGCGACAATGACGAGAATATCAAACAGCAGGCGGTTTTTGGCCAGGTGGCCTGGCGCCTTGCGGACAACTTAAAGCTGACCGTGGGTGCACGGCTGAATCGCGAAGAACGTGACACGGACAACTTCGCGGACAATAACGGTGTGCTCAGTGATCTGTCGGATGCAGAGACCTTTAATCAGATCATTCCCACTGCGGAGTTGGCCTGGCAAGCCACGGAAACCACATCGGTAGGGTTTAAATATGCAAAAGGGTTCCAGGCGGGCGGGATCGCCTTTGCCGTTTTCCTGGGGCAAGCCAACGCTTATGACGAAGAATTCACCCACAATTACGAGGTGTTTCTGCGCCATCAATCTTTGGATGGCAACTTTGTCTTTAATGCCAACGTATTCTACATCGACTGGTCGGACCAGCAGATCGCATCGACCTTACCCGGCGGTTTTCCGGGTTTTGATGATCAGATACTCAACGCGGGTGAATCCGAAGTGCGCGGTATAGAAATCGAAGTCGAATGGTCAGCCAGCGAGCAGATCAATCTATTCACCAGCTTCGGCATTGTGGACACGGAATTTGAAGAATTTGTGTTTAACGGCGTTGATCTGGCGGGGGAGTCTTTCCCTCAGGCTCCCGACTTTAATGCTTCTCTGGGTGTCAACTGGGAAAGCGGACAAGGCTGGTACGGCAGCGCAACTTATGTCTATGTGGACAAAGCGTTTACGGAAGTTGCCGATCCTGAACTCACCGAACTTGGTGAGCGAAATCTGCTGAGTGGCCGATTGGGTTATGCGGGTGAGCATTGGCGGGTGTACCTGTGGGGTACCAATCTGCTGGATGATGAATACGAACTGGGCTTGTTTGACGGTAATACCTTCGGGCTCCCGGGGGCATATGGACGAGTGGGCGCACCCAGATCCGCAGGGCTTGGTGTGCAGTTTGACTGGTAGTTGAGGTAAGGAGCAGTCATGAGTGAGCCGGGTCTTAAGGTTACAGGGTTAACCAAAACCTACAAAGGCGGCGTGCAGGCTTTGGCCGGGGTGGACTTGTCGGTTCAACCTGGCCTGTATGGGCTGCTGGGACCGAACGGGGCAGGCAAGAGCACGTTAATGCGCACCCTGGCCACCCTGCAGCAGCCTGATGGCGGAAGGGTAACGCTGGACGGGGTTGATGTTCTGGCAGACCCGGATCATCTGCGACAGCGCCTGGGCTACCTGCCTCAACAGATTGGCAGCTACCCCGGGGTTTCCGGCCGCAGTCTGCTTGATCGTCTGGCGTGGTTAAAAGGCCGCACCGACAAACAAATACGCAAACAAGAAGTGGATATGCTGCTGGAACGGGTTAATCTCGAAGCGGACGGCCACCGTGCGGTGGCTACCTATTCCGGCGGTATGCTGCGGCGTTTTGGCATTGCCATTGCGCTGATTGGTTCACCGCGTTTGCTGATCGTCGACGAGCCCACAGCGGGACTTGATCCCGCGGAACGTAACCGTTTTCATCGGGTGTTGGCCGAAATCGGCAGCGATGCGGTTGTATTGCTGTCCACCCATATCGTCGAAGATGTGGAAAATTTATGTACCCGCTTATCCATTCTGAATGATGGGCGGATTGTTGCCGAAGGCACACCGGAAGACCTCAAAGCCAAACTGGATGGCCGCATCTGGGAGATCGAAGTCCCCCGCCACGAACCGGTGCCGGACGATGCTTTGCACGCCAGCGCAACCCCTCACGGCACCCGGGTCATTCTGGCGGGTGCCCAACAGGCGGGATACACCGCACGGGAACCCAGACTGGAAGACGTTTATCACTTTGCCCTCAACCCATCCCTGACCGCTGCAGCTTAAGCGAGCTTTATCATGAACCGTTCCCTGACTGCCTATTTTTGTGGTGAATTTCTGCATGAACTGCAGATGGGCCTGAAGAGTTTTGTGGTGCCGCTGGTTGTTTTTGTACTCAGCATCTACATGCTGCTGATCTTCCTTAACGCGGACTATATGCGGGCCATGGGTGCGGTGGATATCTATCGCAACAGTGCCCATCTCACGTACTTGATGGCTTCCGGGCAGTCGCTGTGGCTGTACTTTGCCTGGGCCTGGGTATTCGCCCAGGTCATTGTGCGTGACCAGAATGCGCAACTGCAAGAAGTGGTTCTGGCGGCGCCGGTGCCCTTGCAACTCACTTTGCTGGCGCGTTTTGCTGGTGCCCTGGTGATTGCCGTGATCATGGGGGCTTCCGTTTATCTTGGTTTTGTCTCGGCACCTATTCTGGTTGCCCTGGGGGCGCTGCCGCCGGAGGCGGTGGGGCCTGCGCCCTGGGCTGCATTTGGCTGGTCACTGTTGGTGTTTACCTTGCCCAATGCCTTAGGCACCGGCGCCATATTTTTATGTGCCGCCATCTGGACCCGCTCCACTGTTGGTCCCTTCAGTGCTGCTGCCGGGGTTGCCCTGGTGTGGATGGTGGCCATGATCGTGTTGCGCGGTGGCGAGGTTGATGTGGCGGCCGCCTCGGTGCTGGACCCGTCCGGCTACTCGGAAGCGGAACGCCAGTCCATGTTGTGGACCCCGGTGGAGAAAAAAAGCGCCATCATCGCCCTGACGGATCTGCTGGTTTATAACCGCCTGATCTGGATGGTGTTGCCACTTGGTTTGCTGAGCTTTGTCCTGATCCGGTTGCGGCGTGAACAGCTGGCCATCGTGGGTAAGGCCCGTATTGACGATGATGACAAAAGCACCATAAACACAGTGCGCGAAGGGCGCCCGGCTCTGCCCCCCATCGGCACTCCTTCCTGGGTGCGGGCGCTTGCCAACGAGGCGGTCTGGAATTTCAAGTTGATTACCTCCGGGTTCGGGGTGCGGCTTGCTTTGTTTATGTTGCTGCTGTCCGGGGCCCTGGGTGCGTGGGTGAACTTTGTGGGTCACATAGACGGACCCCTGGTGCCTACCCCCCAGGGACTACTGCCCTTTGTCGCCGAGTTTTTCTACGTGATTGTTGTTTTTATGGTGGTTGGCTTTGTTGGGGGGCTGATGCGCCGCGATGACCGGCTGGGGTATGACGAGTGGGTGGATTCCAGCTTCGCCCCCATGGGGGTACGTCTGCTTGCCAAATGTATCACCGCGCTGGCGCTGATTGCCGTTCTGTGTATTGTACCGGCGCTTTCCTCTCTGGTGGTAACGGCACTTGGTGCGCCCGCTGCGTTGGACCTTGCCTTCCCCTTTATATTTATGTTTCTGACGTTCTTTCCCGCCTTGGCTGAAGTGGGGGTGATGGCAATCTTCGCGCACGCTTTGTTCCGGCGCGCGGGCACGGCCTATGTGGCATCGATATTAATTGCCTTTATCGCCATCATTAATCACGAGGTTTCGGTAATTGAATACCCGCCCGCGCAAATTGCCATGCCCACCCACGCCCATCCATCCCAGTTGGCCGGCTGGGGGCCCTGGCTGCCCATGATATTTTCCATGGCCGGCTTGAAACTGGCCCTGTTTGCCGCCGGTGTGGGTTTAAGTTGGTTACTCTGGCGCAGGGGCTCTGTATTCACCGTGACTGAGCGCCTTGCGGCTGCCCGGGAACGGCTGTTTGGATCGGCGGGTGTGGTCACGGTGACCGCCGGGCTGGCGCTGGTGATGTTTGCGAATCTGCTCAACACTCACTTGGTGGAGGCGGGAGATTTTGAGACCAAGGCGGAAGAGATTGCCACGGACATAGCCTGGGAGCGAACCTGGTGGCAGCGGGCTGCCCCCTTTGCCCTGCGCGGTGGATCGGTTGAGGTGAAGTTGGTGCCGGAGGAGCGCACCGGTGACATTGTCTGGCAACTGCAGGGTCTGCGCGCCACACACCTGCACGGCACCCTGCCTCATGGCATTACCCTTGAACGGGCCAGCATTGCGGAAGTTGCGCAAACGATTGAACAGGACGGGGATCACTTTGTGGTCCAGGTGCCCAATTGCCGGGTTGAGTGTGACCTGACCCTGCACCTTGCGGTGGAACATCAGGGCTGGCCCGTGGAAACGGCACCCTGGCTGCATGTCAGCGGGGTGTGGTTGCGGGCGGAAAATATACTGCCCAGACTGGGTCATGACCCCCGGCGTCTGGTGCGCTCGCTGGGTGACCGCAAAGACTATGGGCTGCCGCAAGAGCTGCCGTCTATGCCGGTTCCGGATGCGCTGGCGCCAATCCGCGGCGTGGCACCCGCCGGGGAATGGCGCTGGCAAATCGATGCCCCGGCGGGGACTACGGTGGGAGCCCGGGGCGCCGCGCAAGGTGTATTGGACTTTGCCTTTGTATGGTTGCCGCAAAGTTTGGAATTAGATACCGCGGCAGATGTGGCATTTGTGGCGAGTCAATCGCGGCACCAACAAATCCCTCTATTCGCGGAAGAAGTGCAAGCATTCAGCGCCTGCGTTGCCGAAGAGTTGGGCCAACAGCCCGACGTACAGACGGTGATTCAGTCGCCGCGGGACCTGGGTGATATGGCCCTGCATGGCGCGATGTTATGGGCGCCGGAAGACGCCGTTTGGGAATCCGACGGCAGCGGCTCCGGCGGCTGGCAGCGGCAATTTAATCTGGCCCAAGCGCTCGCCCGCCAGGTTGTGCTGGGTCAGCATGATTTGCGGGCGGAGCATGGTGCCCAGTGGTTGCTGGAGGGTGTGTCCGGTTGGACCGCGCTGCGTTGTGTGGAACGCCGCAGTGGATTTGAGGCCGGCATGGCATTGCGCAAACTACACGCGGAACAGTTGATCGAAACCTTTGCCGAGTCCGATGAACCCATCACTACAACCGCAGAGGCTTATTCCCCATGGCTGTCACAGTATGCCACCCTGGCGCTGGATAACTGGGGGGCGGCGGACGGTTTGCGCAAGCCTCAGGCCATTGCCGGCGTCCTGCAAAATGCATCGCGCGAATCTCTTGTCGACGCGCTGGAAAAAACCTTGGGAAGCCAGGAAGTGGTTGCGTTAATGGATGCACCCAAGGCAGGTGATGTGACAGTGATGCGATCCGGGGCGGGCCTTGAGATTGTCGCCAGCCGCTGGCTGTGGGCGGTAAGCGGTTGGCAGGTGATGGATGCACCCGCACGCCTGCTGTTGCGGGAGCCAGGCACGGACCAGGGTAACTGGGTTGATATGGACCAACCGGACACCACCAAAAGCGGCCTGTTGATTGATGCAACCGCGTTGTTCGAGCGCACGCTTGAAGACAACAATCTGTAAGCCGCCAATCCTCGCTGTGACCGAATTTTTGAGGAACAGTTTATGCCCCGCATGAATAAGTGGTTAGATGACCGCATGGAATAAGGTTTTTGCGAATCAGTTTCATCCGGTTACGGTAACCCGGACCGATTATCATAAGACGTGTTGTTATGGTAGCAGTCAACATTGCCGGGACTTCTAAACCTCTGGCCAGGTACCGGTTACGCGGTTGATCAACATGCCAGGGGGCTGCATGTCCATAGAAAGGTATGCGGGGTCACCTCACCATCGAGCGGACACTGCGCAGATAAGGCGGTAATATACAGCCACCGCACTCCGGGAGATGATGTAATGATTCAAGGCGGATGTTTTTGCGGATCGCTGCGTTATGAGATCAACGGTACACTTTGTAAGGCGCGTTCCTGCCATTGTTCCCAATGCCGCAAGGCCTTTAGCGGCGCCGGATCAGCCTATGCCGAAATCTCACCTGATGCCGTCTTCCACTGGGTGTCCCCCACCGGCAGCCTGAAAACCTATACCTCCGCAGCCGGATGGGGGCTTGGCTTTTGCACTGACTGCGGCACCTCCTTGTGTGGGGTGTTCCAGGATCAAGTGCATGGCGTCACCCTGGGGAGTGTTGATGGTGATCCCGGTGTGCAAATTGAACAGCATATCTTTGTTGGCTCTAAAGCCCCCTGGGATCACATTGGGGGAGACGCGCCACAGTTCGATGAATATGCACCCTAGAAATTGTCGCGAGGACAGTGCTTAAAGTTGCCCGGGCGATGCCATGATGCAAAATCCAGTTTCATATTTCGAAATACCCGTGGCGGATATGGACCGAGCGATTGACTTTTATCAGGCTGTGTTTGCGGTGTCCCTTACGCGGACCGAGATAGATGGTCATGATATGGCGCTGTTTCCGTTTGATGAAAACGCTCAGGGTATTTCGGGTGCCCTTGCAACCGGTGAAAGCTATGTGCCCTCGAGTTCCGGACCCCGCATTTACTTCTTTGTCGAGAACATTGAGGCAACCTTGGATCAGGTCATCACCAAGGGTGGCGAGGTGGCCTATCCCAAAACATCCGTTGGGGATTTTTGGGTGGCGGAATTTGTGGACAGTGAAGGTAATCAGATTGCCCTGTCATCCGCTAACCCGTAAACGTATTGATTTAACCGCTACTGTTCGCGGCTGGTTCGCTGTTGTGCCTGCCCCTGCATACGCCGGGTGTTGAGGATCGAGCGTATGGCACCAAGGGGGTGTCTGCGGAACTGGCGCAACACCAGGCGCCGCAGATGCGGTTCGCTGTCCATATCCGAGCGGCGTTGGCCGGTATCCCCGTGGAAGCGTAGCCTGGGCATGTCGACCGGCTCGAGGAAAACCTCCAGGTCCAGTATTTCTGTTTTCGGCTCAAGCAGCACAGCCCCGTCGCTGGCTACTACGCGGACCTCCACCCGGATCGTAATCGAGTCATTCTCGATGGGTCTGCACTCGGAGATCAGCGCAGCCTGTGCGTAGACGGGAATGACCAGGTCTGTATTCCCCTGGAAGACGGCCACGTTTTCCCCGGCGATGATTGTGTCCACAGTGGCTGGTGCGGCGGCATCCGCAATGACCAGTCCGGGTGGTCCGGTTACCGCAACAGAAGTGCCCGGGCCATGGGGACCTGCCCCGGCAATGATCTGGATACCTTCGCGTGGTTCGATGCGGACCACAATCTGCCGTTCAATACCCTGGCGCAAGGTGCCGCGCCCGCCGTGGAAGTACACGTTAATACGCAGGTTGTTGTCCCCGGCTGTGGCGCTGGGCGCGGAAGGGTCAATGGAGATCTCGCCGCGGATACTGTCGATCAGGTGCTCCGGGCTTGAGCGGATCTTGTAGCTGTTGTGAACGAAGCTGCGGACCAGGTTTCCATCGTTGTCCGTAACAAAGATAGCCGGAAAGGGAACGCCGTAAGCGGGAATGTCGCCGGGTGGCACCTCGGTGTTCAGCACATGAAAGCGCTTGATCACCTGAGACTTCACGTCGGCGAGCATTGGATATTCAATGTGATAGGTGTCCGAAAAGTTCTTGAGGGCGCCGACATCGTCATAGGAAATGGCGTAGAGCTTAACCCCCGCTTCGGTAAAGCGGCGATGGGCATCGCGCAGCTCAACGAGCTGCGTAAAGCACGCCGGTCACCAGACGGCGGATCGGTAAAAGACAATAACCGCGGGTGATGAGCCTCGATCGGTATGGAAGTCGACGAGGTTGCCGTACTGATCCGGCAGGGAAAAGTCAGGCAGACGCGTGCCGATATCGGGGCCGATGCGCATGCCGCTGGGCAGGTTGGCACGCACAGGCAGGCCCACCGCCGCCGGCGCTTCAAATCCCAGTTCATCAATTTCGGTTACGCTCATTCAGGTCCTCGTTTGATCTGTCCTCGATTTTCTTCCAGTGCCTCAGAATAGCGAATAGTGCTGGCCACCGTCGATGACGATGTTCTGGCCGACGATGAAGCGCGACAGCGGGCTGCACAACAGGGCCGCCATGGGCGCCAGGTCGTCAGCCTGGGCCACAAAACCGGCGGGGATTTTGTTGTTGGCCAGGAAATGTTCGCGCACCACCTCGGGTTTGGGCTCCAGGCCAAAAGCTTCAGCGTAGGTGCCCATGATCTCGCTGGCGCCTTCGGTGGCGAACATGCCGGGTAACAGATTGTTAATGGTGATACCGTACTGTGCCACCTCGCGGGAGACCCCGGCGGTGTAGTTGATGAGTGCCGAGCGCGCCGGCCCGGACATCAGGCGCCAGATCATCGGATTTTTGGCCGAGAACGTAGCGATGTTGACGATCCGGCCCCAGCCCCGGGTCTTCATCCCCGGAATATAGTTGCGCATGATCTCGATGGGGCCGATGAGGGCCGTTTCGATGGATTCGCGCCATTGCTCAGGGGTCAGTTTCAGGAAATCACCGTTGGGATTTGGCGGCTTGATGGTGATGGCCAATATGTCCGGGTCCGGGCACGCCTCAAAAAGCGCCTGGCGTCCATCTTCCTTGGAAGAGTCTGCCACAATTGGGGTGACCGTCACCCCGTACTTCTGCGACATCTCGTCCGCTGCTTGCACCAGCCGTTCCTCGCGCCGGGCGGAGATAAAAAGTTCCGCGCCCGCTTCCGCCAGCCGTTCTGCCGTTGCCCGACCCATACCGGCGCTGCCACCGGCCATCAGTGCCTTTTTGCCTTTGATCTGCAGGTCCATCATTTGCTCCGTGTGCCGCCGCAAGTTTGCACTCGCGGCGGGTTTGTTGTGGGTTTGTCATGGGTGTCAGTCCACATGGGGACACCGGGGTACAAAGATAGCGGGGTGGTGTTCGGGCAAGAAGTGGCGAACCGGCCAAAGACTATGCAGATGTGGCCAACTTTGCAGCGGGATCACTTTGCTACGGGATCACTTTGCTATGGGGTGAATGAAGTATCCTGACGCAGGGCTGACGGTGGCCGGCCGCTCCACCGTTTAAAAGCCCGCCCGAAGTCCGACGCGTTGGCAAAACCCAGCTCATAAGCCACGGTGGCGATGGGTGTGGTGGTCTCCGTGAGCATACGTGTTGCCAGCCGCAGACGCACCTCGTCCAGCAGTTTCTGATAGCTGGTGCCGGCCTCGGCAAGCTTTCGCCGCAACCCCCGGGAGGACAGGTTCAGGGCCTGGGCAGCCTCGTCCAGCTTCGGCGGTGAAGTGATCCGATCAACCAGCAGGGCCCGGGCTGTGCCTACAAGGCTTGTTTCAGCCTCGAGTGCCTGTAGCTGGCGCTCGGTCGTTTCTGTCAGCAGCCGCACCGTTTGCGGGTCTGCCTGCTTAAGGGGCCGGTCCAGCAATTCCTTGTGGAACCAGACCCGGGTGCGTGGTTTGCAGAACACCATTTCGAAGGGAAAGCGCTCCCGGACGGTTTCGAAATCCTCCGGTGCCGGCACTGTCAGCTCCACGCGCTGGACCAGGTGTGCCCCGTCCAGCATGCGTCTGAAAAAACGGTCCACAAACAGAGCAAAAGAGCTCATCGCAAAGTAGCCGACCAGGTGGTGATCCAGGATCAGCTCAATGTCCATCACCGGCTGGGGGTCCGTGTCGAGGGCCCGGATCTGGAACACGCGGGTAATGATACGGAAGTAGCGGGTGATCGTCTGTAACGCGTGGGCGACCTGGCCACTGTTGGCGATGGTCAGCAGGGCGAGATTGCTGGTGTGAATGTCCTGGTTAAGGCCCAGGCTCAGAGACAGATGTGGATCGCCGGTGAGCTGCATGGCCCGCAGCACAAAGGCCTCGTGCTGGGCGATGGTCAGCCGGTAGTGTTCGTCTTCGAGATGCTCCGGGCCAAAACCCAGATCCCGGAACAGCAATTGCCCATCGATGCCCAGTTCAACCAGTGCCAGATAGATCTGCCGTGGGTAGAAGGGCAGCAGTACAGGCTCAGCCCGGCTGATCAGCCCCGCGGCTTTGTTCCGGTTTGCTCTGCTCCACTCAGGCCAGGTATTGTGCGGGTTGTTTGTCATGTAACCCCATGATAGGGAAACCTGTACTAAAAGCCGAATCTTCAACATTGCGCAGGATACGGCTGAGTGGGCACAGGCTGAGGGTATTAACGCGGTTGGGTGGTTCCTGAATGATCACACCATTAATTACCACAAGAAATGATGGTTCACAACACAACGGGATTGTCATGACAAAAGACGTCACGCAACTATTGCGCCAACTTTATGTAGATTTCAACGCCCGGAATATTGAACGGATTATGCCGCACTTTGCCGCAGACGCCGATTGGCCCAACGGCATGACCGGTGGGCGGGAGGTTGGCCACGATGCGATTCGGGGTTATTGGACCAATCAGTGGACGGTCATCAACTCACAGGTTACACCCATCTCTTACCGGTTTGCTGACGGGTATGTCATCCTTGAAGTACGTCAACGGGTAACAGACATGGAAGGCGAAACGTTATCAGACGGCGTGGTTTATCACACCTACTCATTTACCGACGGAAAAATTGCGAGGATGGACATCAGCGCTGACGTTCCGGAAGTTGGGGCTTCTGTAGACGCCATCCCAGCCTAGCCCGTTCGAATAACCGCGCTTGCATTCAAAAGCCTCCCGATAAATAATGACTGACCGTCAGTCATTATTTGAGAGTGATATGTATTTGGGAATGAACCACATTGCACTCACGGTGCGGGACCTGGAAGCCTCCATGCGGTTTTATCAAAGCGCGTTTGGCATGGTCCCATTTGGTGCCCGTAAAGGATCCGGGCGGGTACAACCTCTGGTATCTCCACGCCTGCGTGATCAAATTACGCTGGTGCAATCCGGTGAAGCCGGTGAACTCGGTCGTGGCTTGGGCACCCCCGGTGAGCAGGGGGGTATTGAGCATTTTGGAATGATGCTTAATCCGGGTGCGAATTTGCAGAAAGTGAAGGCGCGGGTAGAACGTGCGGGCGGTGAATTCGTGACGGAAACCACGATTGGCCACGGTATTCCCTCTCTGTTCTTCTCGGATCCGGATGGCTACGTTATTCAATTGACCCGCTTTCCCCGGCGGGCTTGGTGGTATGTGTTTTACCTGTTTGCAAGACGATGGTTCGGCCGGGGTGGTTGAGGCATGATGCCGGGTCGTTGTTACAATAGGACGCTGGTAACCCTCCTTTTGGGGATAAATCTCGAGCGTTTCGTTGGAACGCTCACAGGTGGAAGTGTCGACTCACACAAAGATGCCAAACAAGCAAACCGCAACAAAAAGCAACAAACCTTCACGCAAGCGGGTACACGGTATCGATCGGCGCAAAGCCTTAATCGATGCCGGATTGAAGTTACTTGCAACCTCGTCCCCGGAACCCAAGGTGGAAGACATCACGTCAGCCGCGGGCACCGCCAAGGGTACGTTCTATACCTACTTTTCATCCTGGGATGTATTTCTGGCCGAAGTACGCAACACGCTATTGGTCGACTATGCCAGCAAAATGCAGGAAAGAACGGCTGGTATCAATCACCGCAACTACTGGCAGCATCTGGAGCAGGAGGTGCATTATTATCTGCGTTGGGCCCAGGATCAGAATCTTCTTCATCAACGGGTATTTCACGCAGGCTCAACCGAGGAGATTCCACCGGACGTTTCCGCCAGCCATGTTATCGAAAACCTGATTCAGACCGGGGTAACGCTGGGTCTGGTGCGATCGGGATTGGACATGCCGGTTGTCGCCCCGTTGGTTTTCCAGACGGTCCATGCAGCGGCGGCGTTGGCCAACGCCAAAAACCTCAAGTCTGTCAGCCGAACCACGGCGGATTACATTCGCGCGGCATTGGCGGCCTGACCCGCGGGTTTGCGTGTGCAGGTTCCGTCTGAAATGGCGGATCTTCGCACGCTCTGTGTTTATGCGCTGCCCTTCACCGGTGGCGCGGTCATGCTCTTCGTGGTGCAGTTCTTTTTTCTTAAATACGCAACGGATGTGCTGCTGTTGCCGCCGGCGGTGGTGGGGACGGTTTTTGCGTTGTCCAAACTGGCTGATGCCTTAACCGATCCTCTCATCGGTTCGGTAAGTGATCTATCCAGGGCCAGGGGCGGGCGAAGATTGTGGCTATTTGTCTCAACACCGCTGTTGGCGGCAAGTTTCTATTTTCTCTGGGTGCCACCGGCGCACTACAGTGTGGTCTGGGTGTTTGTGGCATTGGTCGCTTTCTATGTGACGTTTACCGGGTACAACATTCCGCATCTTGCCCTGGCCGCGGAGCTGAGTGCCAATTCACATGCCAAAACGCGCTTCTACGGTGCACGGCAGATGGTGGAGACAGTGGCAATGCTCACCGCCTTCGCACTCATTCAAATCGTTTCGGATAGTGTCGATCCGCGGGAGTGTGCCAGTGAACTGATGTTGATCGTATCCGCGGGCATGGGTTTGTTTCTGCTGGGTACACCGTTGTTTATCCGCGAAAGGACGGTTACCGCGACACATGCCACGTTTCTTCCGTCTGCCGGTGAATTGATGCACAACAATGCGGTTGTGCGTCTGCTGTGGGTATGGTTCTGGGTATTCGCCGCCACCGGTAGTCTTGGTGTGATGGGCCCGTATGCCGCCGAATACATTCTCGGGCGCCCCGACTTGATCGCGGTGTTACCCGCCAGTTTTGTTGTTGCCGGGCTGGTTTCGATACCTTTTTGGATTACGCTGGCAAAACGATATGGTAAGCGTCGGATCTTCATGGCGGGACTTGTCGGTGCCGTTGTTTCGTTGGCGGCCCTGCTGTGGATCCCACTGACGAAAGTACCCATATTCGTGACCCTGACTGCATGTTGTGGGGTATTCCTCAGTGCACCGTCCATACTTGGGCCCTCGCTCCTGGCTGACGCCGTGGGGGAAGCTCCAGACCATGCCCCTGGCGCACGACAGGGATTCTATTTTTCACTCTTTGTGCTGTCGGGAAAGGTGGGCGTAGCCGCAGTCACCGCGATCATTGGTATTCTTATTGCCGCTGTTGGCTATGTTCCGAACGAAGTTCAAAGTGCTGGGGTGCGGGTGAATCTACTTTATGTTTTTGTTGGCTTACCGGTACTCGGCTGCCTGGTGGGGATGCTTGGCATGATGGACAGGGCTAGTAACAGCGAATCTTGATGCCCCAGCGACCACTGACCCTGGTCAGCACCCACAGGTTCTTATGCGCGGAGATCACTGAACCATCTGATCTGTTGCGGGTGTACTCCAGCAGGTAGTGTCTCTGCGCGTCGTGAGATAAAACCAGGCTTATGCATTGGTACTCCGAGTGATGCCACCCTGATTCCTGTTCCAGCCACTGGAAATAGCTCTTGGGCAGGCTATTTGGCGCATTCCATATGGTCTCTTTGTTATCAGCCAGCATAATGTGCGGGAAGTGCAGGCACGCATCCATATCGATGGTATTGCGCTTGTTGAAAGCGCTGGTGAATTGATTGAGCAATTCAAGCGTATCGGTATGGTCTTCGTGTACTGGGGCCATGGCAAACCTTGTAGACGTCAAGACCCTAGTATACGAGGAATGACGGCTGTTGGCCGTATCCAACGTGCAGCCGCCGGCCCCGACTGGCATAATCCGACAAAATATGGGGCGGGTTTGTTACGGTGGTCTTGCTTGAGTACATCCTTTGGCTGGTGGTTGGATACATTCTACTTGTGTTGATGATTGAAACAGTGGTCTGGCGCTTTCAACCACCCATGGAAGGGGCCCTGACACTCATCGTGAATCCGGGTGAAGAGTCTCAGATTGAGCGGCGGCTCGATTCCTTCGAATACGGCAGTACCTTGTATGTATCGTCCAACCATTGGTTCAGGTCGTGGTACAGGGCGGTACTGGCGAATCCGGATGTTGAGGTCGTGCGTGATGGGTCTACTCGCCGATACCGCGCCGAAGCTGTCCCGGCGCATGAGCACAAAGATCTGTTGAGCAACTACAAGATGGGCTTTGTGCTGCGTCTACTATGCGGGTTTGCACCCAGCAAGTTCATACGCTTGACGCCAACCGCAAGCACAGGGGCTTAACAAATCAGGGTAGCGTGTCTTTGCCTTGTTTCCCCTATTCGAACGCTTTTGCAATCCCAAGCTCAGCCAATTCTTCCGTTGTGTAGCGACGCTCAATGTGTTGCGGGCAATTCCAATCAAAAGCGGCTACCTCAATGATTGCCAGCCGCTCAACCTTACCGTTGTAGGCAGTGTCCTGGATAAGATTGACGTCCACAGACGTTGATTGTGAAATATTCTGTATGCTCAGCTTGCCCAGCAGTTTCAGGCGCCGGCGATTTGGATAGTCCATCAGAATGAGGGCGCACTTATCGTTAGCGGCACTGTTGCCGGTGCTGATCAGCTGTGTATTGCCTTTGAAATCTGCGTACGCAAGGCGGGAAGAATCCAGCACCTTTAAGAACCCCTTGGGACCACCCCGGTGTTGTACATAGGGCCATCCGGATTCTGTGACGGTGGCCAGGTAAAACGAATTACGCGCCCCGATAAATTCGGTTTCGCGTTGCGTCAATTTATCATTTGGACCGAAATTTGTTTGTAAACGCTTGTTTTGTTCCCGGCTGCCATAGCTCTCCTGTGCAAGCTGAACGCCAGGGGTGAACATTATGTCTGCGAATCGGTGCGTCATTGTTGTCTCCAAGTTAGTTGTTTCCAAGTTAAACTCACGGTTAGTGCCTGCGCAGAGTAAGCTTTCCCCGGACCTGATGCCCGGCCGTCGACCTTGAACAAAGCAGTACACAAATGGCTACCCGCATAGATAAAAGGGGCGGTGTTGCTCCGCCCCGGTGTGTTACAGACGAGAGGGGTGGGTGTTGCGTATATCCGGCCAGCGTGCATCAGCCTTGGCAATTCTCCCGGGTGCGTCTTTTAACCAATCATCCTGGATATTGGCATCCAGATTCAGGTACAAATGCCCGTTAACGATCCGCCAGACTTCCGGATCAGCCGCGAACTTCTTGCCGACTGATACGCCGTATGCACAGTATCCGCCGTAAGCTGGCAGGTATTGATCGGGATTTGCGTCGAACTTTTTCTGGTTGACGCTACTGACAAACAAATAGGTTACACCCTTGTATTCCGAGGCAAAGTGGCCTGATCCTCGCGCGGGCCGTTTCGCATCGTGGTATGACACGAGGTCGTAACCCGCCACGGCAGGCGTGCTGTGCTGTACGTCGGCAAATACGTTTGCGCTTGCGGCGAGGGTAAGTGCGGCGAAAACAATACTTTTGAGTTGAATGTTGAACATAAAAATCTCCTTATCGGTGGTTTAAGCAAAAAGGGGTGAGGCAACAAGTACGGTACCCAGAATTCCGGCAAACCAGGCCGCGGTGCGGGCGTAGGGGATGCCGATGATGTAAACAACGGCGTGAACCGCGCGTGCCAATACAAACAGTTGCGCACCCAAGGCGCTGGTCGTATTGGCCAGGTCAAGGGTGTAAACGGTCAGAACAACCGGCGCGTAGATCGCAATGGCTTCAATCTGGTTGCGCACCGCCCGATTCAAGCGGTCGTGCCAGCCTTGCCAGGGTTCGATATTGTGCTGGTTGCCGGCCGCCGTGGGCAGGCCCAGCACCAGCACATTGCGGGTGCCTTGCATGAGCGTGAGCAATAACAACAACCCAGCGGCCAGGGCGAGGCTTATCAATTCAATAGACATGAGAATGTTCCTTCTTATGATTGAGACAGGTTTGATTAAGTGAATGCGTTTTGGCAGTCAGGCCAGAACGCTTTGTTGGCATCAAGCGGTGGGCTTGACGCTCCAATTTGCGGGGTTTGCCGGGCTTATATTGCGCAACCGCGGAGCGATGCCTGCTGATGAACCTGCACCCACTCTGCCGGGTGTTTTGCAACAGGGGCAGCGGCCGGGTGTTTGCACGGTGCAACTGGCACAATGCTTCCATCCTTGAGGTGGTCTGGGCGACCAGCTCACTATTGCCGGGTGCATTTGTTTGCGCAAAACAACAAAAACACAGCAACCCTAATCCAAAATGTCGGTATTTGGCTGCGCCCATACGCTTGTCCAAGGGCTTAGCGGGGTGCACTTGCAATGAACTCAACGCGAATACCGCCCGGGATATGCACCATCATGTGTTCGGTAGGCCCCTGTCCCAGCAGCTCCGGAGCAAACTCAACTGTTACGGTGGAATCTGTTGAGAGCTTGGTGTGCAGTTGTTGCAGCGCAGCGGATGAAGGCACGGCAAGTGCAAGGTGGTGCAGACCCACGACATTCCTCCGGTCAAAAGATACCGCGGTGGCGGGATCATAGACTTGCCAGAGCGTAATCATGGTGACCCCATCGGTCACGAAGACTGCGGGATATTCGGGTTTTTCGCCCACCCGGGTGAAATTCAGGGTGTTCAGAAAAAATGCCAACGCCTCGTCTAAGTTGGGAACGGTAAGCCCAACGTGATGGGCGCCCTGGGTAATTGCGGTTAACTGGTTCATGGAATGTCCTTGTGCAATAGGTGTTTTTTTGCGCTGGCGTTTTGCGCTAGCGATCCTGGAGGAACTTCAGTACCAGGGCGGTCACCGCCTCTGGCGCGTCCTCGGTAGAGTAGTGGCCGGCCTGGGGCAGGATGTGAACCGGAGCGTGCGGAAAGAGCTGCCGGAACAGGGGAATAAAATAACGGTGCTGCAGGGTCTGATCCCGTGCTCCCCATATGGCGATTGCCGGCTTTTCAACTAGCTGTTGTTTAACGTCCGCTGGGGGTACGGCAAATTCATGCTGGCCGGTGGCAAAACCCAGTGCCCAACCTGTTGGACCCTGGGTGTAGCTGGGGCTTGGGAAGGGCGCTGTATATGCCCGCAGCCAGGATGGCGTAATAATCTCATTGCGTTCAAAGCCGTTGAGCTTAAGGGTCGACAACATGTTGTAGTCGAGATTGCCAAGGGTCTGTAACAACGTACCCTTTTTGTGGGCGCTCACAATCCACTGAAACCAGGGTGCCCCGCTTGCGTTGGCGGACAAGGTGTGCAAAAGATCGGGTTGGCCCAGAGGCATGGGACCGTTCACGGCAACAAATTGTTTAACTCGATTGGGATGGCGGATGGCCAGACCCATGCCTACCGGCCCGCCGAAGTCATGCATGACCAGGGTTATGCGGGTCAGATCCAGCGCCAGTACCAGGGCTTCCAGGTTGTCAACATGATCCTGCAACCAGTAGGTGCGCGCGGCAGGTGCGGCACTTTTGCCAAAACCCATGTGATCGGGTACCACAACCCTGGCCCGTGTCGCCCAATGGGCAATCTGATGTCTGAACAGGTAACCCCAGGTGGGTTCCCCGTGCAGCACCAGCAGTGTGTCTTCCCCGCTGCCTTCGTCCACATAGTGCATGGAGAAACCCGGTGCGCGTGAGTAGTTGGCCGCATAGGGCCAGGTGCCGGAGAATGTTTCGCCCGCCGGAACCACCGGGTCGATATTCGCATGGGCGGGCATAACCCCATGCCACGCCAAACAAAAAGAGAACAACAGGGCCCCAATTGGGGAAGCGAGGAGGGGGGTGGGGACCCTGTTGTTACTGCAAACAAAATGAATTCTGGGGGACACTTTTTGTGGTGCTCTTGATTGATCAGTTGGCGCAGATCTTGATGCACGCGCGCGCCAGCCTCTTTCAATAAAGCGACATTTCAGAATTTTTGGGTTTGTTTAGCGGCTCAAGTGGCGCGGCGAATGGCGCCCGGGGTTGTCCCTAACATTTTTCTGAACGCTGTAGTCATGTGGCTTTGGGATGAAAATCCGGTTGCATAGGCAATTTGTGACAGCGAGTGATCTGTTTCCTCAAGCAGGTTGCGCGCGGTATCCGTACGCCGGCTAATCACGTAGGTATGAGGTGGCTCGCCCACTGTTCTTTTGAAGGCTCGAATCAGGTGATCGTTGGAAACACCCACCAGTTGAGCCAGCTTGTCGATACCTAAATCTCCTTCCAGATTAGCGTCGATATAGGACAGCAGCATGTTGATCAGATCCGGGCTCATACGGGTGCGCACTTGTTTCTTGCGGGCAACCATGGGTCTGAAGAGTTCAACAATCAGGGTGGTGGCCAGAGCCTCAACGTAGGGTGCTGATGCGTTGGCGTTGCTTATTTGTGCCCTGATCTTCTTCGCCAGGGCCGTTGTAAACGGGGTTGGGCTACCCAGAATAACCTCTGGATTTATAGCTTCTGCAGGCTCGCCAAGGCCGCCGCTGATGATGTTACGCATGGCATCGAACTTAATCACAAACGCTAATACTTCCGGCGCCTGTGCGGTTTCACCCTTTAAGGGGAACATTGGCGGAGCAACAATAAATTCATAGGGGCGCCGCTCGTAGCGTCTGACTCGATCGCCGGCCAGGGAACTGGTGCCTTCAGCGGGGGCAAAATTTATACTGGCAAATGTTTCCGTTAGCCTGACGTTAAAGTGGCGTTCACCCGGCGGCACCAGTTCGACAATAAAGTTGTGAAACACCAGACGCTCACCCCAAAGTGGCAGGGTGTCGACCGGCGGGCGGGCTTGTGGAATGATCTGACGGCGGGATTTGCTGGGGCGTTTTGCCATGGCTAGTTTGCCGCCAAGACCCGGGCACGTGCTCTGAGCAGCCGCTTTTGGACCTTGCCCGTGGCGGTGGTGGGGAGTGATTCAAAGTAAACCTTGCAAGGTACCTGGTGTCGCGGCAGGCGTTTTTCGCAAAACTCAATAATCGACTCATCCCAACTGGTTTTATCAGTATCTTCAGCCAGCTCAACGAAGGCACAGGGTTGAAACACACCTGCCGGATTTTCTATGGCAACCACCGCGGCGGCTTGCACTGTTGGATGTTGGTAAATTACATTCTCAATTTCAATTGAAGAGACATAACCCTGCTCTGTGCGGATGGCGTCGTTAACCCGGTCCTTCACCTCGATACTGCCATCCTCGTGCCAGGAACCCAGATCTCCTGTGTTGAGCCAATCATCCTGCATCAGGGTGCTGCCGCGCAGCCGGATTTCACCCAGCGAGGTGCCGTCTCTGGGCACCGGTGTGCCCAAGTCGGGATCAACTATGTTGAGTTGTTGGATGGCGGGGGTAGGTTTACCTTGCCAGGTGGGATCTGAAGGTTGCCCTTCGTTTTGATCGATAAACCCATCCCAGTTTATCGTTGCTGGGCCAAAAGCTTCACTGGCACCATATTGGTGTATGACGCGAATGCCACGTGTATTGGCCTGTTCGACAATTGATCGTGGCAGGGGGGCACCCCCGGTAATACATGTGACGTTACCGGATAACTTTCCGCCGTAAGCGACCAACTCCCCCAGGGTACTGGGAGGACAACAGAAAACACTGATATTGAACTTGTTTAAAGCGTTGACAATGTCCGCTGGAGTGGTGCTGGGGATGCAGACGTGGGTCCCGGCAACGGCGGTCACAGCCCAGATGAAGGAAAGTCCGTTACTGTGAAACATGGGCCAGGTCCACAACATTACGGTGGTGGGTTCAAGGCGAAAGCTCAGTGCATTGGACAGTGCAGCAATGTAGGCGGAGCGATGGCTGTGGGATACAGGTTTTGGGTCACCGGTAGTACCCGACGTATAAAATTGTGAAATGGTCTCAAATTCGTCGAGCGGGTCCGGGAGTAAACTTTCTGCGCCTGCGGTGTCTAACAAAGTTTCGTAGGGGAGAAAGGTGTCGGATACGCCAGCAGCGGTGTTTGTGGCATAGACGTGGCTGACGGTTAATTGGCCCAGCAATTGCGGGTCAAATAACCCGGGATCTATGATCAGAACCTTTGCGTGGCACGCCTTAAGCTGTCTGATCAGGGTCTGGTTGTCCAGGTAGGGATTCAAGGCGGTCACAACACCGTGGGCAGCTGGAATGGCATAGTGTAGTTCCAGCATTTCCAGACAGTTGTTTGTTATGACCACAACTTTTTCTCCGGGTGTAATCCCCAGCCCCACCAGCGATGCGGCAATTCGACAGACGCGCGAGTGCAGCCCGCAATAAGACACCGTCCCGTGGTTGCTGACAACTGCTGGATGGTGCCCAAAAAAAGAGTTTCCCCTGGCTAAAAAGTGTAAGGGTGTCAGTGGTGTTGGATTGTTCATGGTCTACCCCCTGCCCCGGCTAAAGCAGTAATTTTCATTATCAAGTTTGGTGGCAGTGGTCAAGGCCCAGGCAAGGCTCAGGTGGGGGGAAGGCCATGGTCTTTTCACCCTGATCCATCCGGGTGGTGCGGCCATTAACAAAATTCTTATACAATTCCCAGGACGTCACCGGAAACATTTTTGTCATCGCCGGTGGAGGTTGCCACTGGCATGGTTGGATTTGCCGGTATCATTGCGGCAATCAGGCAATCCGGGGTGGCCAACCGGACGCCACTACAGGGACTTTTTGACAACATAATGGCGAGTTTAAGCTAATCGATTTTGGGGGTAGACATGAGTGAGCAGACAAACGGGGCGCTGGGATTTCCCTCCGTAAATGCGCTATTGGAATTTAATCGCAGCATTATCGAAGAATTCAGAGCCAACGGTGGCCGGTGTGGCGGCCGTTTTGAAGGTAATCCGATGATTCTGCTGACGATGACCGGCGCTAAGTCGGGCAAGACATTAACCACCCCCCTTAGTTACTGCGTGGATGGGGACGACTGCATTATTTTTGCATCCGCGGGCGGGTCACCTAAACATCCCAATTGGTACCACAACCTGATGGCCAACCAGGACATAACCATAGAACGCGGTGAAGAAAAATATGCCGCCAAGGCGGTGCTTACCGCCGGGGCAGAACGCGAAGACGCGTTTCAAAAAATGGTTAAAGCCATGCCGCGATTTGGGGAGTATCAGGAGAATACCGAGCGGGAGATTCCGGTGTTCAAGCTGGTCAGGGTGTAACCTTCTGGCCGGTTCCAGCCTGCGCTAGCGCAGCAGCTTTTTGTATTTTTTTAACGCTGCCGGGGACATGGCCGGGGCCAGGACCAGGATGGGAGCGCGCTGATACTCCCGCTTGAAACGGTTGTCCGGGATAATACCCTTCATCCATAACAAGTTGGTCGACCAGGTGCAGGTGCTTAAATTGCGTGCCAGCAGTTCAGGCTCAATCTCCCGGGTCAGTTCCCCCTGTGCAATCATGTCGTGGACCTGGGCCAGACTCTGCTTGACGTTGTTGACCAGCAGGGTATCAACAATGGGAGAACCAATCTGACCGTTAAATAACATCAGGGTCATGGCTTTGGCGTAACGGGGTGTTGCCAGAATCTGGTCGGCAATGATGCCGCTGTTGTACAGAACAAACTCGATACCCGTTTTGCCCGAAGAGGCGGCCCGTTCAGCAAGTTCGGCTAACAGTTCCTGTAAGGAAAGGAGGATCAGGTCGTCCTTATTGCCGAAGCGGTTATACAGGGTCATCAGCGCCACACCCGCACGCTCCGCCAACAGGCGCATCTGCAGGCCGTCGTAACCTTCCTCGGCAAGTAACTCGCGCGTGCATGCCAGCACCCGGGCCTTCCTTTGGGCCTGGAGCGGCGTCAGTGTACGTTCTGCTTTCACTGGTGTGTTGTTCAAAAATACGTCTTTGTGGTGTTGGTGATTGTAACCATCATGGTTCTTAAGCTGAAATAAGAGACTTGCGTTAATCTCCGGATTGCGTATTATTATAACAGGTTCTAAATATTTAGTCAGATAGGCGGGGGGTTCATGTCCGATTTTGATTTTTTTGATCCTGATTTTCAGAAGCATACCCAAACCCATTTTCAACGCATGCAACGGGAATGCCCGTTTGCACACACCAGTAAACCCTTTGACTGGTATGCGGTGACCCGGGAGGCGGATGTGGCTGCGCTGCTGAAAGACTGGGACCTGTGGACCAGTTTTTCCGGTCCGGGGCTGGCGCATCAGACCGGTGGTGTTCTGGTTACGGTAGATCCGCCGGAACACCTGTTTGACCGCAGACTCATTAACCAGGCCTTTTCACCCGCTCAGCTTCTGGCCATGGAGGACGACATTACGGCGCTGATTGGCGAGCTTATTGATCGATTTGTTGCGGATGGGCAGGGTGACCTGGTGCAACTGTTTACCGTGCCGGTACCCCTGATTGTCATTTCCCGGCTGCTGGGCCTGGACGAAGACCAGGTCACGCAGATGCGGCCCCTTGCGGACGCGGTGATTCACCCGAATACCCCACCCGGTAAAATAGATCGCCCACAGGAAGACACCCCGCAAACGCGCTACTTCAAACAGATGATTGATCAGCGCCGGGACATGCACAGCAAAGGGGAGACGCTGCCGGATGACGTGCTGACCACGCTGGTCACGGCGGAGCTGGACGGCCGCAGGTTAAACGACGTTGAGGTCATGGGGTTTATGGGCTTTCTTTATATTGCGGGCAGCCAGACCACAACCCAGCTTATCGGTAACCTGATTTATCGTTTGTTGCAACATCCCGAGCAACTTGATCTGTTGATAAACGATTGGTCTTTGCTGCCCAATGCGGTGGAGGAATCCCTGCGTTTTGATTCCCCGGTGAATGGGCTGTTCAGAACCAATACCCGTGAAACCGAAGTTCATGGGGTGACCATCCCCGAGGATACCAAGGTGATCTGCATGTTTGGTGCCGCCAATATAGACCCGCAGTTTTGGGGTGAAGATGCTGGTGAATTTAATATCAGACGCAACCCGCAGCTGACCAAGCGGCACTATGCCTTTGGCAAGGGCATCCACTACTGCATGGGCGCGCCTCTGGCGCGCCTGGAGGCACGGGTTGCCGTCAAGGCCATTTTTGAGCGGCTGCCCAACCTGCGGCTTACCGGCGAACCCAAAGAAATTGCCGCCCATGTCATGCACGGTGTGGATTCTCTGCCGGTGGCGTGGGATATCGCCTAAATAGGAGGAGAGAATGGCCAAATTAGTGATTGATCTGCACAAGTGCCTGAATTCCGGTCAATGCGCCTATTTGCAACCCGAGCTGTTTGCATTGAATGATGACGGTGAGCCCCGGGTTGTCGATAGCGCACCAACGGGTGATCTGATCGCCAAGGCCAATGACGCCATCACCATGTGTCCGGCGCAAGCCATTAGTCTGGAGGATTAAAGATGGATGTATTAACGGCAATGGATACCTGCACCGCCATGCGCTACTTCAAGGCAGATCCGGTGCCAAAAGAAGACCTGGAAAAATTGATTTATGCCGCCACCCGGGCGTCAAATCCGGGGAACAGTCAGGGTTGGGCATTTTTGATTATCGACGACCCTAAAACCAAACAGGTGGTGGGTGCTAAGGTGCTGGAAGGCATGGCACCTTTTTTTGCCAACCGGCCCGCGGGTAGGGATGGTGTGGAGGAACGCATGCTGGTGGGTGCGGAACACCTCGCGAAGAACTTTGCCGGGGTGCCCGCCTGGATTGTCGGTATGGCGCGCAAGGTTTATCCGCCGCACGACCCTCAGGACAGCTTTATGCATTCAACCATCTATCCCGCGGCGCAAAATATGATAGTGGCGGCCCGGTCCATGGGTATAGGTACCTGTTTCACCACCTTCCCCGGTCATGCTGAAGCTGAAATCAGGACGTTGTGCAACGTGCCTGACGATCTGCATATGTTTGTTTATGTGGCGGTGGGTTATCCACAACGGGACTTTATGCCGGTAAGGCGCAAGCCCATCGAAGAAGTGCTCACCTGGAATCGCTTCTAGCCCAGCTATCTAAGGGGAGGAGGACATGTACGAACACGTACTGAGCCCCATTAACATAGGCGGTGTGACGGTGCCCAACCGGGTGGTGCGCACGGCCCATGCCACGGGCATTGGCAATGGACATATGAGTGCGGAACTCATCGAATATCACGCCGCTCGCGCCCAGGGTGGCGTGGGTTTGACCATCATCGAAATTCTGTCGGTCCACCCGACCAGTCCCGCTTCGCTGAACGCCTTTGACCCCCGGCTGGGGGGTGAGTACACGCAGCTTTTGGAAGCCTGCGCGCCACATGGGATGAAATTATTCCAACAAATTTGGCATGCGGGGCACAACGGTTCACCCCTTGACGGCAGCCCACCCTGGTCAGCGTCGGATATCCCAAGTCCTCAGGTTGGGGTGGTGCCCAGGCCGATGTCAAAAGATCAGATCCAGGAAATTGTCGGGGCTTATGCTGATGCCGTAAAGTTGTGTAAAGATTCGGGCCTGCACGGGGTTGAGATCCATGGTGCTCACGGCTATTTGCCCCAGCAGTTCCTGTCCGCCAATACCAACAAAAGAGAAGATGAATACGGCGGCAGCCTGGCCAACCGCATGCGCTTTTTGTTAGAAATTATGCGTGCATGCCGTGTGCACGCGGCAGATGGTTTTGCCGTGGGGGTGCGCCTGGCCGCGGATGGGACAACCGGCGGGATTGGACCGGATGAGAACATTGCCGTGACCCGGGTTTTAAAGGCAGAGGGTCTGGTGGACTTTGTCAACGTCTCCATGGGCAGTTACCACAGTTTCCCCAAGATGATCGGCGGCATGCACGAGCCGGTGGGTTATGAGCTGGAAACCGCTGAACCCGTGGCCCGGGCGAGTGGTGAAGTGCCGTCCATTGTTACGGGCAGATTCCGCACCCTTGAGGAAGCGGATCAGGTGATTCGCCTGGGCCAGGCGGATCTGGTGGGCATGACCCGGGCCACCATCGCGGATCCGGATCTGGTCAGCAAAACTCAGCGCGGTCAAGCCAATCGGGTGCGGCCCTGTATTGCATGCAACCAGGGTTGTGTGGGCCAATTGTTAGGCCCGTTGCGCAAGGTTGGCTGTGCGGTAAATGCCGGTGCCGGTTTTGAAACCCGGTGGGGGGATGACAAGCTTACGCAAACAGACAATGCCAGACATGTTTTGGTTATTGGGGGTGGTCCCGCCGGGATGGAAGCGGCGCGCGTAGCGGCCAGGCGCGGGCACAAGGTTACCCTGGCGGAAGCCATGCCGGATCTGGGGGGCACCCTGGAATTGGCCAGTCGTGCACCCACCCGGCAGCAGTTCAAAGATTTTGTGCTTTGGTTGCAGGATGAAATTTATGCTGCGGGGGTGCAGGTCAAGCTGTCTACCTATGTGACCGCGGATGACCTGGCGGCATTTGCTCCGGACCATATCATATTGGCCACCGGTGCTGAGCCCCGGATGGATGGTTTGCAAATGTCCCATCCCGGTGAGGCCATCCGGGGGATAGAGCTGGGGCACGTGATGTCCAGCAATGACCTATTCCATCAACCCGGCGCCATCCGGGCTACCCATGCCCTGGTGATAGATGACGTTGGCCACTATGAAGGCCTGGCCAGCGCGGAGCATCTGGCCAAGTCCGGCACCAAGGTCACTTTGGTCACAAGGCTGCCCACCCTTGCGCCTGAGGTCAGAAGTGCGCTGATGGTGGACCCGGCCCTGGAACGTTTGAGCACCCTGGACTTCACCTATCATGTGGGTACACGGGTACTGAAAACAGACGGCCAGTCGGCTGAGTTGCAAGCGGTTACGGGTGGCGATGTGTGGCGGGTGAATGCGGATCTGGTGGTATTTATTTCCTTGAACCGGCCCCGGACGGACTTGTTGCAATCTATCCAGGCACAGTCGATTCCGCATACCCTGGTGGGAGACGCCAACGCCCCGCGGTTTCTGGTCCGCGCCGTGGCTGAAGGGCATGCCGCCGGCCGCTCCATCTAACAAGATATATCTGTCCTTAAAGGTGCCGGGTATGGCCGTCGGATGAAATCGGCTTTATGATGCACCCCAAGATAAAATTTTCAGGAGGATATGTGTCAGCCCAACCACTTAAAGACCGGGTTTGCGTCGTTACCGGTGCTGCTTCGGGGATTGGCCGTGCAGCGGCAACATTGCTGGCATCCCGGGGGGCAACGGTGATTGTCCTTGATCGTGATGAAGCGGGTGTGGGCCGGGTGGTTGAGGAACTCAACGCAGCCGGCGGCAGTGCCCACGGCCAAGTTTTCGACCTGATGAACAGTGCAGTAATACCTGACCTGGTAGACCGGATTTACCAGGCACATCAGCATATTGACGTGTTGATCAATTGCGCGGGATATCGGGGTAAACACCAACCTCTGGGATCCGTTGAACTGGACATCTGGGAGCAGACCCTGGGGATTAATCTCACCGCACCCATGCTGTTGATTCAATGTGTGGCCCCACGCATGGCCGACCGGGGTGCCGGCGGCAAAATTGTCAACATCTCCTCGGGTGCCGGCCAGGTGGCCGGTTATGCACCAGCCTACTCCTGCTCAAAAGCTGCACTCAACCAATTAACCCGCAGCGCGGCGGGCCGTTACGGCCGCCATGGAATTAACGTGAATGCGGTAGCGCCGGGTCTGGTTGAAACGCCGGGACTGGAAACCGTGGAGAATCTTGAACGCGAGGTTCAGCCCGGGGGGCGTATGGCCAACCTGCTGCGCAAAGTCACGCAACCGGAAGATGTTGCTGAACTGATTGTCTTTTTGTCCAGCGAAACGTCAAATCACATTACCGGACAAACCATACACATCAACGCCGGGTCGCTGGTTGTTTAGGCAAACGTGGACCCCGGAGTCTGTTGTAACAGCAGACTCGGGGTCCGGATAAGGATAACTAAGCGCTCAGCGATTCACCTTCGAGGGTGATGCGGTGCATCAGTCTCTTCTGGCCCTGGTAATCATTCACCGCCCAATGCCAGGTGGCGCGATTGTCCCAGAACGCCAGGGTGCCCACTTGCCAATGTAATCGCGTGGTGTGTTCCGGGCGTCCCACGTGCTGGTACAAATACTGAAGCAGCGGGGCTGATTCATCCTTGGTCCAGCCTTCAAACCGCAAGGTAAATCCGGGATTAACGTACAGGGATTTGCGCCCGGACAGGGGATGGGTGATAACAACCGGGTGAATGGCGTCTTGTACTGCCGCGTCAGCATTATTAAAACGCGCTAACAACTCGCGGGGTTGGTTGGTGTTGTTGCCAAAAACGTGCCGGGAGGAATGCACCGCATTCAGGCCGGCCAGGGTATCTTTAAGACCATCGGATAAACTGTCATATGCAGCACAGGTGCTGGCGAACAAGGTATCGCCGCCGGTTTCCGGAGTTTGCAGTGCATACAACATAGAGCCAAGGGCGGGGATCTGGTCGTAAGAATGATCCGTATGCCATCCGCCGCCAATGTTGGCCTTCTGTTTGGGTTCTTTGCGGACCTCAGCTATGTTGGGATAACCGTCTACCTGGGGAAAGAAGCGGTTGACGTTAATTTCCCCAAAAGATTCAGCCAGCGCAATATGATCCTCGGGGGCCAGTTTTTGTTCACGAAAAAACAACACACTGTATTCGGCAAAGGCACTGCGCAACTCAGCCATCAGTTGATCATCCAGGGCGCTCAGGTCCACGCCCCGCACTTCGGCGCCCACAGCACCGGTTGGGGTTATTGAGACGGTTTGAGACATGGCATTCCTCCTTCGAACCTAATTGTCGCCCGTGCCAGGGGCAGGTTGGATGGGGATTATTACCCCACGAACAGTACTTAGGCAAAGTATTTAGGCAAAGTAGTTAAGCAAAAAGTGGGCCAGGTAACCTGGTCTTGGGAGTCCATACCCAAGCACCTACC
>JANQMF010000195.1 GCA_028280225.1 Pseudomonadales bacterium
CACACCATACCCGCCAGGTCCTGTACCTCAGTGTGATCACCAAGGAGGATATGGCCATCTGCGACGTTGCCCATACCGATATGCAACAGAAGCTGCATCCGGCCCAGTGGTATCGCAAACAACTGGTCCCGCACTTTGAAAGTATCGGTGGCGGTCTGTATCTGCGCAAACCGGTATCGGTACCCGTGTGGCAGTTAGAGCGCGGTGGCTGACACCATCACAAACTTCATCTAGGCTGTGGCCAAGGCAACTTAAGCGGTCGGGAGGATTGTCCAACCAATGATATGGGCTAATGCACGTACCCTGTGCCGGGACCTGCAGCGAGGTAGCGTGTCCGCAGAAGCGCTGATGGCAGAGGTTTATGAGCGCATCGAAAAACACAACCCCACGGTTAATGCCCTGACCAACCTGGCTGATCGCGAACAGGCCATGGCCTGGGCCAAAGAAAAAGATCAGGTGCCCATTGCCGAACGCGGCCCGCTGCACGGCTTACCCATGGCACCCAAGGATGCGGTTGAGGTCAGGGGGTATCCCACAACCTGGGGTTTTAGACCCTGGGCCAACAATGTTGCCCAAGCTGACGATCCACAAGCCCAACGCCTGCGCAAAGCCGGGGCCATATTTATTGCCCACTCGAATATGCCGGAATTTGGTTTTGGCTCCCATACGTTTAACAGCCTGTTCGGCAATACCCTCAACCCTTACGATCTGACTAAAACCCCCGGAGGCTCCAGTGGCGGCGCCGCGGTTGCCTTGTCAGCGGAGCTACTACCCCTGGCTGATGGCAGCGATCTGGGCGGATCCCTGCGCAATCCCGCAAGCTTTTGCAATGTTGTGGGTCTGCGTCCCTCCATTGGGCGCACCCCACCGGGAAACGGTTTCGGCTGGTACGCCCGCCTTGCCACCACCGGACCCATGGCCAAAACAGTGGCGGATACCGCTTTTCTGTTTTCCATACAGGCCGGACCACATCCCAGTGACCCCCTCACCCTTCCTGACCCGGGTGAAACCTTTTTGGACGCCCTGGTGCCTGCCGAGAACCTTCGCGGCTATCGTATTGCCTACAGTCCGGATCTGTACGGTCTGCCTGTCGATGCCAGGGTGGCGGAGATTGTTGCCCACGCCGCGGATACCTGCGCCAACCTGGGTGCGGAGGTTGTCCGGGACCAGCCTGACCTCACCCAGGCCATGGGGGTTTTTCAAACCCAACGGGCCGCGGGTTTGGCGCTGCTGGGTAATACGTTGGATGCAACCCTGCCGGACTGGAAGCATTTTGCCAAGGATACCGCCATCTGGAATATCGAGAAGGGCCAACAGTTAGATGCAGCGGCGTTTATGGCTGCGGAATTGACCCGGACTAAAATTTACACCGAGGCCGCGGGCTTTTTTGAGAGTTACGATGCCTTGATCCTGCCGGCGGCGCAGGTGCCTCCTTTTGACATCCAGGTGGATTGGGTCCGCCAGATAAATGGCGTGCAGATGGAAACCTATCTTGACTGGATGACCGTATGTTGTGCCATCTCGGTAACCGGACTGCCCGCCATATCGGTGCCCGCCGGATTTACCGACTCGGGTTTGCCGGTGGGCTTGCAGATTGTCGGTAAACCCCGGGGGGATCTGGCATTGTTGAATATGGCCCACTGTTTTGAACAACACACGCAGCACCATTTACGCAAACCCACACTCCTGCAGACCCTCCCGCAGACATAATTGTCTTGTTAAGCGGCCAGGCCGGAACCGGTTGACGGTGCGTAAATCCCCAAGGAAAAGCCCAAGGAAAAGAATGGTATGCTAACCACACAGAGCAACCCTTAAGGCACCGGGGCATGTCAACATCACAAACGCCCAACAATGCGGCCCGGGACTTACCGCCGCTTTATTCCCTTACCGCCATTGGTATCGGCACTTTTTTGGGTTCCGCCCTGGCCGCCGGATATATGCTGGCCAGCAATTACGCAGCCTTGCAGCAAAGAAAACCGGCCCAATACGCACTTGCCGCCAGCATTGTCTTTGTTGTGCTTTTGCTGTTTCTGCAATACCTCTGGGTAACCACCATCCAGGCGGCAATTATCCTGATGTTTGTGCAAATTGCCCTGGCCCTGGTTGTGGTGAACAAATTGCAAGGGGCAATGTTTGCCAGTTACGAAAAAATGGGGGGCAAATACTACAGCAACTGGCGGGCCGTTCTGGTCGGCATTGGCGCGTCCTTTGCCCTGACCTTTGTTTCCTTATTGGTCTTTACGCTGTCCGGCGCTCCAGCCCCCGGTCCCTGAGCAAACCTTGGCATCAGGTTACGCAAAACGGCTATTCAACAACCGGCCCTACCGGACCGCGCGGGCGGTTGTACAATACCAGGATCGTTACCTGCTGGCGGTGCACTCCAGTTTCTGGGCGCGCAAGATTCGTCGTTGGGGGTTACCCGGCGGCGCCATCGAGCGGCGGGAAAGCCCGGCCCAGGCGGTCACCCGGGAACTGCTGGAGGAACTGAGGTTCCGCCCCGGAAATATCACTGAAATTGGCCCTTT
The DNA here is from genome assembly GCA_028280225.1 of Pseudomonadales bacterium. Lineage (GTDB taxonomy): Bacteria > Pseudomonadota > Gammaproteobacteria > Pseudomonadales > Azotimanducaceae > UBA4421. The sequence goes on from JANQMF010000195.1 coordinate 2,526, forward strand.
TTCCTACAAAGGCACCCAACATATGATATTTGGGGCTCGTGCTGACTACAAGATTTCGCACTACGACAGCTTAGAACTGTTGGACATGCGCTGGTTCAGCCTGGCGGAAATTGAGGGGCTGCAGCAACAGAAGCTGCTCCACGCAGGTTATGAGCTTGACGCCATTCAGGCTTATATCAGGCGCACACCCCTTAACAACACGTCTTTTGAGGATGACCCGTCCCAATAGGCCCATCACCAAACTCTTCAGTATCCGTAATTTTGCGGTACCACTCCCACATAGTGCCATCAGGAGCGTAACTGACCGCCTTATTCTGGGTGGCAAAACAACAGCCCTCCTCCCCGGTATTAACCGTCAGCCCCGCCGCCCGCTGCCGCGCCGCTGCCTGGGCAACTTCAGCATCGTCAAATACCTCCACCCCCAGATGGTTGAGGCGATCCGCAACCTCGGCACTTTCGAACAACACAAGTTTTAAGGGTGGAGTTTGGACTTCAAAGTTTGCATACCCCGGCCGGGTTTTGGCTACCGCAACACCCAACAGCTTTTCATAGTAGTCCACCGCTTCATCCAGATCCGGAACATTCAGTGCCAGTTGCAACCGCATTGGTTTCTCCTTAACTTTACATTTCGAGAATATTCGAAATAATAGCCGGGCTTGATACCCGGCACAAAGAATAATTCGTTATTTCTAGAATAATAGAAATATAATTTTTGCATAAGGCAGCACCCATGAACCGGAGCGGAGCACAACCCGGAGGTTAATCAAATGATGCAAACAGAAAAGGCCGCCGCCTGCCTGGAAAGTCTGGGCAACCCCACGCGTCTGGATGTGTTTCGCCAACTGGTGCGGGCGGGTCAAACCGGCATGGCGGTTGGGCAGTTGCAAAAGGCGTTGAATATCCCCGGTTCAACCCTGTCCCATCATCTTAAGCACCTGGTTCAGCACAACCTGGTGCATCAGGAACGGCAGGGGCGTGTGCTGCGTTGTTTTGCCAACTATCAGACCATGGGGTTGCTGATGGCTTTTTTGACCGAGGAGTGCTGTAGCGCAGACGCCTGCTAAGCAGACTCAGGCGGAGCCTTTATCCCTGGCTTCAGCCTGCTTTTTCCAGAACGCTTTAAACTCAGCAGTGGAATTGGTTTTTGGATACGGCTCGCCGGGCACGGGCTTGTCCAGAAACCCGCACAGGGGTTCCCAACCCTGCCCCGGTTCGTAGACCAGCAATTGCTCCGGCGGTACCGTGTCGATGACGTTTTGATTGTGTTTTTCGAAACACTCAATGGCATAAGCGCGGTCTTCTATGCGGCCCTCAAATACCCCGTCCCAGATAACGTCACACGCCATTTTCCACGCCCGTTGCGCCCGTTCATCGGGGTTTTGGCTATTTGCCTTGGACGAAGGCCAGATGGTATTCATAACGCTGCGATGCCAGTCTTCAGGGTTGCGTCTGGACAACAATACCTTGGCATGCGGAAAAGCCTCCAGTTGCGACTGCCAGAAGTTACAGGACGGCCAATCCACTGCTGCCTGATACCCCTCGAACACCGAGGGCCAATCCGGCATTTTACCGGCGGCACAGTCGATCCAGGTTTGTACATGTTCAGGATGATGTTGTACCTCCAACATGTGGTAACAGGCACGATAACCCAATTTTTCCAGGGCAAATTTCAAGGACAGCGTCCCGGTCCGCCCAAAGCCCGCACCGATAACCTGCAAACCCATGTTCAACTCCCTGCCTCGTCCAATACCTTTAATTCGTCCAGTATCTCACGCACCTGCGCCAGTTCCAGGGTTCTGACATCCATGGCCAGCAACAGGTAGACAAATAACTGTGCGCCCAGAGCACCGTTGTTAACCTTGGAACGCAGATTGCTTTCATTTTGATGAACACCCAGCTCCGCCAATGACCGGCACAAGTCCTTATATTCCATACCTTTATAGGCCATGCGGGCGCGAATGAGCCGCCGCAGGGTTTCGCGCATATGTGGGGAGTCGAATAGTTTTGCCATGGTCACCGCAGCCCTGTTAACACCGAAGAAGCTTCCATATGTGTAAATAAATGTCTTGTTTTCACAATATATGTTGTGTTTTATCGATTTTTATTGATCGAAGAAAATATTTCAAGCATAATTTACGTCTTTTTTAATCACTATACGTCTTTAATATATAACTTACGTTGATATTTGAAGACTTTAGCAGGCAATTTTTCGTCAATCACACGCAAAAGGAGCTGTTATGTTTTTTGAATCGCTAACGCTGACCGCCGTCATCGTGTTTGCCTTTATCGTCATCACCACCGCGGTGAAGTCGGTGCCCCAGGGTTATGGCTGGACGGTGGAGCGCTGGGGTAAGTATCAACGCACCCTGCAGCCCGGCTTACACTTCATCATTCCCATCATGGATCGAATAGGCCAAAAGCAGAACTTGATGGAACAGGTTCTGGACATCCCACCTCAGGAAGTAATCTCCGCGGACAATGCCCAGGTGCAGACCGATGCCGTCTGCTTTTATCAGATTCTCGAACCGGTCAAAGCCTCTTACGAAGTCAACGACCTGGTGCGCGCCATGCAGAATCTGGTCATGACCAACATTCGTGCGGTACTGGGGTCCATGGAGCTGGATGAAATGCTCTCTAACCGCGACCGCATCAACTCCGATCTGCTGGCCAAGGTAGATGACGCCACAGACCCCTGGGGTGTTAAGGTGACCCGGGTGGAAATTCGGGATATTTCACCACCCCGGGATCTGGTGGATTCCATGGCCCGCCAGATGAAAGCGGAACGGGAAAAGCGGGCACAAATTCTGGAAGCTGAGGGTGAGAGAGAAGCCGCCATCACCGTCGCACAGGGCCAGAAACAATCAGAAATTCTCAAAGCAGAGGGTGAACTGGAGGCTGCCAAACGTGAAGCGGAGGCCCGCGAACGCCTGGCCGAAGCTGAAGCCAGGGCCACCGAGGTGGTTTCCAATGCCATCTCCGCGGGAGATGGCCGGGCCATCAATTACTTTGTGGCACAAAAATACGTGGACGCCCTGGGCAATCTGGCCGCATCCGACAATAACAAGGTGATGATGATTCCCCTGGACGCTGCCTCTGTGATCGGCTCTATTGCGGGAATCAGCGAAATCGCTAAAGATATTGGCCGCAGTACCGGCACACCCGTATGACCCTTCACACGGGAGGATGCATAAGCGAGGAGATTTGTTATGGAACTATTCACTGACATTACTGCTTATCATTGGCTAGCCCTGGGGCTTATCCTGCTCACCGCAGAAGTTCTGGGCACCGCCGGGTTCCTGCTCGGCGCCGGGGTGGCAGCCCTGGGCATGGGGGGTGTCGTAGCCCTGGTGCCGGACCTGTCCCTGGGCTGGCAAATTATCCTGTACGCCATCAGCGCCATGGTGGCCACCGTGGTCTACTTCCGCCTGTTTCGCGACGCCCAGAAATCAGACGGCGCACCCCTGTTGAACAAACGTAGCAGGCGCCTTATTGGTCACCAGTTTACCCTGGAGGAAGACCTTGCCCTGGGGGTCACCAAGGTACAAATTGGCGATACCTTATGGAAGGTTCAAGCGGACAAGCCCCTGGTCAAGGGCACCAAGGTGGAAGTGGTGGATGCAAAGCGGATGTCCCTGATTATCGCCCCGGTTTAGGTGGACCGGGGCGCAATCACAAGCCATTGCCCCGCCGGTTAATGCCACCACCCGCACAGGCATAAGTAAGGGTTAAGAAAAATGATTTATCACCGCCAAAAGCCGCCTTGCACCCCCTAGACTTTGGCATCATTGTCGCTTACCTGGCACTGATTGTATTTGTTGGGCTGCGTTTGAGCGGCAAGGTAAAAACCGCCAAGGACTTCTTTCTTGCCGGCAGATCACTGTCCTGGTATGTCATCGGCTTGTCGATTATCGGCACAAACATCGGCGCGGACAGCTACGTGGGTGCAGCCGGTAACGCCTACAAGGTGGGCATTGCCCAAGCCAATTTTGAGTGGATTGGCGCAATACCTGCAATGATTCTGGCTTCGCTGGTTTTTATACCCCTTTATTGGAAAGCCCGGGTTTATTCCATACCCGAATATCTGGGCCAACGTTACAGCCAAAGTGTACGTGTACTGGCAGCAGGCATCACCTGTATCGTGGCCGTATTTGCCATTGGCGTGGCGCTGTGGGCCATTGCTCTCACCCTGCAAACCTACCTGGGATGGCCCATATGGGTGGGGATCATGGTGACCGGCACCGTGGTGGGGCTTTACAGCATTGCCGGCGGCCTTGCCGCGGTTGCGTTCACTGACACATTGCAGGTCTGTATCATGTTCCTGGGCGGGTTGGTTATTGTTGGCCTCGGCTTCAGTGAAGCCGGTGGGGTGAGCGGCTTTGCCGCCACCCTGGTGCAGGAAAATCCCACCCACCTGCAGGCTTATCTGCCCGCAGACCATGAAGAGTTCCCCTGGCCGGCAGTCATTTTGGGATTGGGGATTGTCCTGTCCCCGGCTTATTGGTGTGGCGGCCAGGCCATCCTGCAACGTACCCTGGGTGCCCGCAGCCAATGGGACGCCAGCGCCGGCATGATGTTTGCCGCGCTGGGCAAATCTTTTGTACCTCTGCTGGTGGTATTTCCGGGACTGCTGGCTCTGGTCATGCACGCCAACATCGAATACCCGGATATGGCCCTACCCTGGGTGATCAAAAACGTTTTGCCACCGGGCATCTCCGGGCTCATGTTTATTGCCATCATCGCGGCGCTACAGTCCACTATCGATTCCGGCATCAACTCCACATCCTTGTTGATCACCCGGGACATTCGGCACGTATTAATGAAAAACCCCAATCCCCAAAGTGATCTGGTTGTGGGCCGTTATCTGACCTTGATCATTTTGCTGCTAGCCATGTGTATTGCGCCACTGATCTCCCGCATGGGGGGCATCTACACATTTATCCAAACCATCCTGTCCCTGTTTCAGGGGCCCATGCTGGCGCTTTTGCTGTTAGGTGCCCTGACCCGCCGCCCCACCCCTCGCGCCGGGCTGATCACTTTGCTCACCGGAGTACCCCTGTCGGCCGTTATTCTGGCCAGCGGTGTCAACATGTTGTATGTCGCCTTTATCAGCTTTGTCTATTCCCTGGCGGCACTTTGGATCATCAGCAGCTTCACCACGCCCACCACCGCGGATCTGAGCAAGCTGACCTATTTTCCGTGGAAGCGCTTGTGATGGAGCTGCCGGTTATCTGGGCAAATTATATTTCCATCAGCGGTTTCGCCTTTCTTGCCCTGTTAGTCTGGCTGATCCCCAAACGGTTGATATTTACCGGGACAAAAGATACCTCCCGCTGGCGGGATATCCGTGTCTGGGCAACCGCCTTGATTCTCTTACAGCTGACTGTCTACTTAAACCTTTAACTGATCCCAGGCCATGCCCGGGCGTTAGCCGATGCCATATACCCGCACGGCTGTATCGTGAAACAGGTGCTGCTGATCCGCCTCGGTATAGTCCCGGGCAATTTTCTTAAACGCATTCCACAAAACAGGATAGGCACAACTTTGTTTGTCCACCGGGAAATTGCTTTCGAACATGCACCGCTCGGGCCCAAATAGCTCAATCGCCTTTCTGTGATAACGCCCGGTTGCCGCGACAATCTCATCCGATGTCGCCGGTTTGTCCCGCTTGTGCCAGCCGAAGCCGTTGATTGGCATGACGATGCCACCCAGCTTAGGATAAACGTTGGGGCATTTCGCCAGTTCCGCCACATCGATACACCACTGGTCGAATATTTCATCCCCGCGGCCCCGGTAGGGACCAATCCCCAGCGGCCCGCCAAAATGATCAAAGATGATCTTCACCTGGGGAAAGGTTTTGGCAAGATCGGTCAGCTGGGGTATTTGCGGATGATACAGCCATGCATCAAAAGTCAGATGCCGTTTGGCCAACTCCGCAAAACCCAGCCGAAATGTGTCACTCATCATCAGGTCTTTAACCGGGTGGGTATGGGAATTTCGCACCTCATCAGTCTCAACCCATCCCGTAGCATGCCGAATACCACAAAATCGATCCGACAAGCGTATGTGCTGGTCAAGCACCGGACCCACCGCCCCACCCAGGGTCAAATCCGCAAAGCTGACAATACCGGCACAGGCTCGCAACTTGCCGTACTTGCCACTGGCACTCATGGCGGCCACACCGTTGACGAATTCGGTTTCCCCCACCGGGCGCATGGCTTCATCACCCTCAGCCCGATACATGGACAAACATTCAACAAATACCGTGCTGACAATGTTGTGCCCACTGCCCGTATCCGCAAGCAATTGCGGCAGCAGATAGGAGTTATCAGGGTTATCCCACAAATGATGGTGGGGGTCACAAATGGGGCGTTCGGGATCGATAATCTCTTCCTGAACTTGATCTATCCAAGCCGCCATCAGTAAATGACCACCGAGCGGATGCTCTCGCCGCCATGCATGGCGTCGAAACCCTTGTTAATGTCCTGCAGGCTGAAGGTGTGGGTAATCAGGTCGTCAATATTAATTTTGCCCTGCATATACCAATCCACAATCTTCGGCACATCGGTCCTGCCCTTGGCGCCGCCAAAGGCGGTACCTTTCCAGACCCGCCCGGTCACCAACTGGAAGGGCCGGGTAGAAATTTCTTCTCCAGCCCCCGCTACCCCAACAATAATACTCTCGCCCCAGCCCTTGTGGCAGCACTCCAGTGCCTGGCGCATGACATCCGTATTACCGATACACTCAAAGGAGTAGTCCGCACCCCCATCGGTCAGCTCAATGATCCCCTCCACCGGATCATCGTGGGCGGGGTTAATAAAGTCGGTCATGCCAAATTTTTCCGCCAGTGTCCGTTTGGCGGGGTTCAGATCCACGCCAATGATACGATCGGCACCGGCAATCCGTGCCCCCTGGATCACATTCAGCCCAATCCCGCCCAGGCCAAATACCGCAACATTTGCACCCGGCTCAACTTGTGCAATGTTCATCACCGCCCCCAGACCCGTGGTGACTCCACAACCGATATAACAAACTTTGTCGAAGGGGGCGTCCGGGCGAATCTTGGCCAGGGCAATTTCAGGGATCACCGTAAAGTTCGAAAATGTTGATGTGCCCATATAGTGAAACAGTTGATCCGAGTTGAGGGAAAACCGGGAAGTGCCGTCCGGCATCAGACCCTGTCCCTGGGTTTCACGAATGGCACCGCAGAGGTTGGTTTTGCCGGAAACACAGAATTTACACTGCCTGCATTCCGGCACATACAGAGGAATAACATGATCCCCCACCGAAACCGAAGTCACTCCCGCACCCACTTCACGCACAATACCGGCACCTTCGTGGCCCATGATCGACGGAAACAAGCCTTCCGGATCAGCCCCGGATAACGTATAGGCATCGGTATGGCAAATACCCGTGGCCATCACCTCTACCAGAACCTCACCAGCCCTCGGCCCTTCCAACTGAACCGTTTCGATCGACAGGGGTTTACCCGCCGCATACGCAACTGCCGCCTTAGTATCCATAATCCCCTACTCTCTTTACCTGACCTATTACCTAACCTATTTCGACCTATACCTCTCGTCCGGAAAAGGCCATGCTGGCCTTTTCTTCCTGGGTTCCCTGGCGGGAACCTCCCAAAAACCTACGGCTTTTGCCTCGGGCCTACTGCCCTTGAAGTCTCTGCCCCGAATACTGCGTATTTCGAACACGCAATGTTATGGCAGGTGGGATATTAACAAGGGTGTCTCCCTTTCTCTATTCCACCCCCTAGCTGATACACTCGCCGCATGCACGTTTATGACAAGACCCCTGAATGCGGCTAGGCCTGTGGTTTAAGCTGGGACTGCGCGAGTGGCCCGGGTATGTCCCCCTGGTACCCATCCTGCGCACCTATACCCGGGAAGACTTCAGCCATGATCTGATTGCCGGCCTGGTGGTGGGTATGGTGACCATTCCCCAGGCTGTGGCGTACGCTTTTCTGGCGGGTGTGCCACCGGAATCGGGCCTTTACGCCTGCCTCGTCCCCATGGTGCTGTACGCCATCTTCGGCAGCTCCCGGCAGCTTGTGGTTGGCCCGGTGGCCGTGGCTGCATTGATGGTTGCCGCCACGGCAGCAGAGTACGCACCCCGTTTCAGCGACGCCTACCTGGGGGTGACCACCATCATTTGTTTACAGTCCGGTCTGCTTCTATGGATTCTGCGCCTGTCCAGAATGGGTGGGCTGGTCAACCTGCTCAGTCATCCCGTTATCACCGGCTTTGTGAACGCCGCGGCGATTCTCATCATCATCAGCCAACTGCCGGCATTCACCGGCATAGAAGTAGACGGCGCCACCGAGCCCCTGGTGGTATTAACTCAATTGTTGCAGTCAATCACCGCCACCCAACCATTGACTCTGACTATTGCGGCAGGATCTTTGTTGCTGCTGTTGGTATTTCCAAAACTCAGCATTGTGGTATGCCGTTGGGTGGGTATGGACTTATCCGATCAACATGCCATCAGCCGGCTGGGCCCGATGGTGGTTGCGGTGCTGGGGATTGTCCTGGTCTCCCTGTTCGGTCTGGACGGGAAGATCAACCTGGTCGGCCTGGTACCCAGCGGCCTGCCGGAGGTTTCTGCGCCACCCTTCGATCTGGAACTGTGGATTAATCTATTTCCCGCATCCGCCATTATTGCCCTGGTGTCGTATGTGGAAAGCTATTCCATCGGCGCCACCCTGGCCGCCCGGGTGCAGACCCGGGTTAACTCACATCAGGAACTGATTGCCCTGGGTGCAGCAAATATCGGTGCCGCCTTTACCGGCGCCTACCCCGTCGCCGGGAGTTTTTCCCGATCCAGCGTAAACTACTACGCCGGTGCCCGCACCCCGGTCAGCAGCCTGGTGTGCGCCGTTGTTATCGTTATGGTGCTGCTGCTGTTGACCCAGTTGTTTAACGACCTTCCTCACGCGGTCCTGGCTGCCATTGTCATGGTCTCTGTGGTGGGTCTGATGGATTTAAAGACCACCAAACAACATTGGACACTGCAAAAAAACGACGCCATTACAGAATACGCCACTCTGGTTCTGGTGTTGTTTCTGGGTGTTGAGTTTGGCCTTATTGCCGGGGTCATTTTGTCCATTGCCTTTTTTGTGCGCACCTCAAGCCGCCCGAATATCACCCAGGTGGGCCGCGTGGGTGATACCGACCATTTCCGTTCAATCAAACGTTATGATGTGGAGACCCTGCCCCATGTGCTGGCGTTGCGGGTGGACGAAAATGTCTATTTTGCCAACGCTGCGCAGATTGAAGATAAGTTTCTTAAGCGCAGCCAACGCCGGCCCGGCACGGAACATCTGCTGATTGTGTGCAGTTCCATCAATGTGATTGATGCCACCGGGATTCAAATGCTGCACCGGGTGAATGCCAATTTAGAGCGCGCGGGCATTACCTTTAATCTGTGTGAGGTGAAAGGCACCCTGATGCCGGTACTTGAGGCGGCACAACTGCCGCAAACCCTGACCGGGCAGGTCTTCTTTTCCGCAGACCGGGCCATGAAGTACTTTGTAGAACTCAAGCACAAGGAACAACAGCGTCAAAGTACCCTGGACTTTAGTTTGTAACGCTTTTCAACTGGCCTGCGGGGTCAAAGGGTGTAACAATTAAAGAAAAAACACTGCGAGGATTATTGTGAAACTAGGATTGATGCTGGGCTATTCCGGGGCAGATCTAAAAATCCCACTCGAAGACATTAAACTGGCCGAAAAAGTTGGCTTCGACAGCGTCTGGACCGCGGAAGCTTACGGCTCTGACGCCATTACCCCCCTGGCATACATTGCTGCGCACACCGAACGCATTCGCCTGGGCACCGCGGTGATGCAGCTTGCTGCCCGCACCCCGGCCAACGCCGCCATGGCCATGGCTACCCTGGATCAACTTGCCGGCGGCAATCGTGCAATCTGTGGCTTAGGTGTTTCGGGGCCGCAAATTGTCGAAGGCTGGTATGGTCAACCCTGGGGCAAACCCTACTACCGTATCAAAGACTACGTCAGCATTATGAAAAAAATCTGGCGGCGTGAAGAACCCGTAACCCATAACGGTAAAGAAATATCCTTACCCTACTCGGGTGAGGGTGCTCTTGGTATCGGCAAACCCCTGAAGTCCATTTTGCACATGAATCCCGATATCCCCGTTTTTCTGGGCACCGGCATGGAAGCCACAGTGCGCATGACCGCCGAGATTGCGGACGGCTGGCTGCCGCTGGGATTTGTACCCCAAATCGCGGGCTTTTATGATGACTGGATCAACGAAGGTTTGCAGAAGGCCAATAAAGACCCGGAGCAGTTCGAGCGCCAGGCCATGACCCAGGTCCGGGTTACCGACGATGTCAAGGCGGCGCTGAATAGCATAAAGCCGGGCATTGCCTTGTATGTTGGTGGCATGGGGCACAAGGATATTAATTTCCACAAGGAAATGATGACCCGCCGGGGTTTTGGTGAAGCAGCGGACCGCATTCAGGAGCTGTTCCTGGCAAAAAGAAAGGACGAAGCCATTGCCAGCGTGCCCGACGAATACGTCGACAGCGGCACCCTGATTGGACCCAAGGCACGTATTCAGGAGAAATTCAAAGCCTGGGAAGAATGTGGCCTGACCGGGCTTACCATCAGCGGAGACGCCCAGGCCATTCAAACCATGGCGGAAGTAGCGCGGCTGAATTTCCCGGACTAGCTCAACCCCATACCCGGCACCGGGAAACAACACGAGGAAACACCCATGGCTGACCAAGCAGGCAAGTATATTCCCTCACCACACCAATGGGTCAGGGAGCAAGTTGAACTCTACGAAAGCAGCGGCGGTACGGAGGGCACCACCCTGTTGGATACCGGCTTGCCCTGTATCTTATTTACGCATACCGGTAATCAGTCCGGTGCCATCCGTAAAACTCCCCTTATGCGGGTAAAAAGTGGTGACAGCTACGTGCTGGTGGGCAGCATGGGGGGCGCCCCAACAAATCCGGTTTGGGTCTATAACATACGCAGCAACCCGAATATCGTTCTGCGGGACCGGACCGAAGTATTTGATATGCGCGTGCGCGAAGTTACCGAGCCCGGGGAAAGACAAACCCTGTGGGATCTCAGCGTTGAGGCGTTCCCACCCTATGCGGAGTATAAGGCCAAAACCAGCCGCGAAATTCCTATTTTTCTAGCCGAACCGGTCTGACCATCCAGTTCCATTAATCCACCGATGAGTGAAGCGCTGCGGGGCATCAGGGTGGTCAGCCTCACTGACGGTCCCGCCGGTGGACTGACCGGCATGATACTGGCTGACTTTGGCGCGGAAGTCGTCCGGGTTGCACACCCGGACCGGCCCGATCCCTTTGCCGCCATGGCCGCCCAGCCTATGTGGCAAAGGGGTCAGCAAACGATTCACCTGGACCTGCATCAGCATCTGCAACGCAACCAGTTTCATGACCTGTGTGCTGCGGCAGATGTTCTGCTGTGTACCTGGCGGCCCGGCGCCCTGTCTAAGCTGGGCTTAGACCATGCCCATATCCGGCAAACTCACCCGCATCTGGTTTATTGCCATATCACCGGTTTTGGCAGCCGCGGTCCCATGGCCGAGGTGGCTGGCTACGAACACGTGGTTGCCGCTTACGCCGGACGTATGCAGAACTTTACCGGTATTGTGGATCGCGTCGGGCCGGTGTTCTGCGCACTCCACGTTGGTGTGCACGCCTGCGCCCAGGCAGCCACCTCGGGTATTCTTGCCGCCCTGTGGGAGCGCGGTGAAAACGGCCCCGGAAGGCTGGTCGAAACCAGTCTGCTCCAGGCCCTGCTGGCTTACGAACAGGGGCCCTTGATTGGTGCCCAGTTCCCCGACCGTTTCCCCCAACTACCGGCCATGCAGGCCATATCGCATACGCCACCGCTGCCCAGCCTGTACTATCATCCCGCTCAAGCCGGGGACGGACAGTGGTTGCAGTTCGGCAATTTATTACCCCATCTTTTTGATAATTTTCTTATCCTTGCCGGGCTTACCGACGTCCTGGCAGACCCGGATTTTGACGCTAAACAGCTGAAGCTGCACAACCACAAACAAGAGACTTTTCGCCAACGCATGTTGGCCCGTATCCAGGACAGATCCGCTGACGATTGGATGCGGGACATCATCGCAGACGGCGGTATTGTGGCAACACGTTATCAGACAACCCAACAAGCGCTGAACGATCCGGACATTGTGGACAATGGCCACGTGCTGACAACCCCAACCGGGGCAAGGCAACTTGGACCCCTTGCCGCTTTATCCAAAACACCTGCGTTCCCAGGGGCAACCGGCATACCGCAACCCAACGTCAACAAATTGCTCAGCCGCTGGCAAAGTCAGCCACCCCCGGCGCCGGTTGGTAACAGAAGGTCCAACACAGCACCCCTTAACGGCGTTACGGTGGTCGAGTTGGCCACCATCATCGCCGCACCCATGGCTGCTGCCTTGCTTGCGGACCTGGGTGCAAAGGTAATTAAGGTTGAGCAGATTGGCGGAGACCCCTACCGCAGCATGGGTGGTGGCATGGGCTCCGCCCGGGTGAATACCGGCAAAAGCAGCATCAGCATCAACCTGAAGTCGGCAGCGGGTCAAGAGATTGTCCAGGGTCTGCTGCAACAGGCGGATATTGTTATTCACAACTACCGGCCCGGTGTGCCGGAACGGCTTGGCATCGGTTACGATGCGGTGGCGCGGGTAAATCCCAATGTGATTTATCTGCAAAGCAATGGTTACGGACCCAATGGCCCCAGTGCTCAACGCCCCAGCACCCACCCCATTCCCGGTGCCGCCATGGGTGGTGTGATGTATCAGATGGGTGAGCAACTGCCGACGCAACGGCTGGATTTTGAACCTCTGCGCAAATGGGCCGGCCGCATAATGCGCGCCAACGAGGTTAACCCCGACCCCAATACCGCCATGGTTATTGCAACAAGCGCCTTGCTGGGTCTGGTGGCAAGGCAAAGAACCGGGCGGGGACAGCAGATATTTGTCGATATGTTTGGCGCCAACGCGTATGCCAACTACGATGACTTTCTCAGTTATGCCGGAAAACCGCCCCGCCCCCTCCCGGACCCCGATATGTTGGGCTTAAACCCCCTGTACCGGCTGTACGCCTGCGCCGGGGAACAGTGGTTATTTGTCGCCCTGCCCAATGCTGATGAACAGCACCTGTTTGTCGAAACCCTGACCGAAGCGGGTCTGGAACCCCCCACCCTGAACACCCTGGCTGCGGCTGATGCCGACACCACACACGCCCTGGCGGCTTTGTTCAGGCACCAAACCGCGGCGGCCTGGCAGAGCCTGCTCACCGGGGTTGGGCTGGGCTGTGTGCGTGCCGACGGTGATCTGCCCAGCACTTTCTGGCTCAGCAACAAACAAAGTCAGGCCATGGGCTTAACCCCAGAAGTTCAACATCCCACCTGGGGCAGCTACCGGCGCCACGGCCCCATGCAGATTTTTGACGGCGGTGACAACAGCATTAAGCTGGCACCGCCACCCGTCGCCGGGCAAGATAATGCCGAGTTGCTCAAAACCCTCGGCTACGCTCCCGAAGAAATCGAACAACTGATTAACGCCGGGGTGGTCTGGTCTGATCAGACCTAGAAGTCTTGTAAAACTGTCTGAAGCAGACGGCTAATCGGACAACCGCTTAAAGTTGGGCGGCCGGCCTTCAACATAGGAGTCGACACCTTCTTTAAAGTCTTCCCGCTTTAACGAAGCCGCCATCCACTCGTTGGTTTCGTTCATCGCCTCCTCAAGCTGCATGTTCAAATGACGATAAACCTGGGCTTTGACCACTTTAATGGATTCCGGAGCCGCAGTTGCCGCCAACATCTTGATATAGTCAATCGCCTGCTGTTTAGCTTCTCCGGTTTCACACAGCCTATCCGCCAACCCGATCTGTTGCGCTTCTTCTCCGGTAAATTTCCGGCCACTCCACAGCAGGTCCAACGCCCGGGAAGCACCAAGCAGGCGCGGCAGAATCCAGCTTGAGCCATGTTCCGCAATTAGGCCCCGGTTAACAAAGGCACTGGTGAATTTCGCCTGGCGTTCCACAAAGCGCATATCACACAAACAGGCAAAGACAAAACCCAGTCCCGCACAGGCCCCGTTAACGGCCGCAATGAGGGGTTTGCGGATACTCAACAAGTAGGAAAACGTGACCTGAAAATTTGGCCCCATGTCCGGATTCCCCGGCTGTGCATCATACTGACTGAGGTCTTCAGGCGTACCACTTTGACCCGAGGCAGTCGCTTGCAGCCCCCCAATGTCCGCGCCCGCACAAAAGCCTCGACCGGCGCCGGTTAAAACAATCCCCACGACAGCCGCATCCGCTTCCGCCTCGGCCAGGGCATGCTTCAACTCTGCCTGCATCCGCCGGGTAATGGCGTTAAGCGCTTCCGGCCGGTTCAGCGTAATGACCGCCACCGGGTCGTTTACTTCGTATTGAATATGCTCGTACACCTCTTCCCTCCGCAAATGACACCCTGCTTTACGTACACAAGGTCAAGAATTTTCTGGGCCCGTAAATGTACCCCATCGGGTAACTAAAAACACGGAATCCGGGAGCGCCCGACCGGCAGCGTGCAATCGCCATATGCAAACCGCACCGCGGGTGGACGATGGCCAAAATAACCATTCACCAGACTTCTAGGCGCCAAGGTGCCGGTCCAAGTACGCTACGGATCCGGCTATTTCAAATGCGGGCACTTCGGCATGGGCGCCGGGGTTGACGTGCATGGTCTTTTTCCTGGTGCCCAGCAAACCAAATAATTCAAAACAATCGTCCCTGGGCACAACCTCATCATCCCACTGCACCAGAAATCGCACCGGGCAGGTTACCTTTTCAGCTAATCGCCGAAGATCATCGCTGTTGGGGCCCCAGGTGCCCATTAGACCCAACAGGGCCACGGTGATACGAGGGTCAGACGCGGTCACCGGAAGCCCCATCATGGTCCCCATGGACAGGCCCCACCAACCCGTTGGACGCTGACCCTGTTCTGCCTCGATAAAGTCCAGCGCTGCTGCCCAATCCCTGATTACGGTCTGGGTGCCGCCTTCGCTGTGCCACATGGCGGGAAACCGGGTAGGATCATCTTCCCAACGCTCCGCCACCCTTGCCCCGTGGCCCGGCCCGTCTATGGCCAGGGCCGCAATCCCACGCTGGCCCAGCATTGTGGCCACCTGTGCAATGTACTCCACCTTTTTATGGGTGGTACCGCCATGCCCAAGCAGGACCAGCCTTTGCGCCCCCGTCACGGGCTGCCAGTAGACCCCGGGGACCTTGTGATCATCCACCTCCAGTAGAAAATCTCTTTCAACCATATCGGACTGTTGGCAAGCTTCCGTGGTCCAGGACATTAAAAATTCTCCTCTAGCGGTTCAGCAACTCTATTCACCCAGTTCCGCATTCAGCTCACCCACCCGAATTTCACCTTCACGGGTCTGGCCGCCAATTTCCAGAAAGCGTTGCATGTTTTGTTGCGCGCTGTCGTTACGCACCAGGCGTTGAAACAGATACGCCTCCTCGCGTAAACCTTCTTCAAGGGGCAGTTCAGACGCGTTCACCGAGGCTTTGCCCAGACGTACCGCCTCTACCGGGAAACCGGCAATGCGCCGGGCCAGGTTAGACACCCAGCTATCGATTTTGTCAGCTGCAAATATACGATTCAAATATCCCCAGCGCTCAGCGGTTTCTGCATCCAGATCTTCGCCGGCCAAAACAATTTCCATGGCTCTGCCCCGCCCCACCAGTCTAGGCAAACGCTGGGTGCCGGTGCCGCCGGGCAATATGCCCAGGGGGATTTCCATTTGATTAATCTTGGTTTTGCCCGCCACCCCAAAACGCATATCCATGCTGGCAACAAATTCGCTGCCGCCACCACCAACCCGGCCTTCAATTTGCGCAATGGTGACCTTGTCCATCGTCCGCACCCGTTCGCACATGGCATGGTAGGCATTCAGTTCCTGATTCTTTTCCGCCGGCTGGTCAATGGGAATGCGCAGGATTTCCTCTACATCAAAGTGGGCCAGGAAAAAGTCGGGGTCAGCACTTTTAAATACCACCACGGACAAATCCGGGTCCGCCTTCAGCTCCCGGGTCAACCCATCCAGTTCCGCATACAAAGGTGCGGTGATGATGTTGATCGGCGGATTGTTGATGGTGACCACCGCCAGGCGTTGGTCGACCTCAACATTGAGTAACTTGTAGTCATAAGCCATACCTGCACCCTCCTCTTATCTGGTCCCGCAAATATCGGTCCGGCAAAATAGCAACAACCCCTCCTCCGAATCAACCGGGCTGTATCAACCGGGCTGAACCAGCCCAGGCCTGGGGCATCGAGTGCTGATCCAAAACGGGCCTATTTCCCACGGCGGGGTCAGCCGCGCTATCATGACCCGGCAAATCAGTGGAGGTTTTCGATGTCAGAATCCGTATACGACACCATCAGGGCCAGGGTAGACGAACTTGCTGATGAGCTGACCGAAGTTT
>JANQMF010000197.1 GCA_028280225.1 Pseudomonadales bacterium
GGACAGGTTTTTGATCCAGGCACGTATCAGGTGAATGCCTTCCCGATGGGGCAGGCTGCGGCCCAGTTCCGGCATCATGGCGGCGGGGTCCCCGGAGCGCATTCTAAAAAGCAGAATCGAACTTTCCGGCTGTCCGGGCACAATGCTGAACAAATGTCCTCCGCTGCCGCGGCCGGCGGCAATGGGTGGTTTACATACCCCCAGCGCCGCCATGTTCCGGTTGTCGTAGTTTAACAAGAGTCCCGACGTATCCGCAGAGCCGTTGGGGTTGTGGCAATGTCCACAATTGATATCCAGATAGGTGCGGGCCAAGTGGTTAAGCCCGGTTTTTGTCAGGGCAGTAAACTGTTCATCTACCGGCCAGCTTGCGGCTGCGGGAATGGCGGTGGTTGAGGGCAGGCCGCTTAACTTGCCCTGCCGGGACCAATACACCAGTTGATTGGCATTGTGTACCGGGTGAGTTCGGTTGAGATGACGTGCCTTGAGGCCAATGGGCTTGTTGGCGCCCCGGGTGTGGTCGGTTGCATGGCAACTCTGACACTGATTTTTGCTGGGCACCAGATAGTTGAGGGGATCATTATCAGCCACCGGCAATTGCAGAAGGTCTCCGGTAATGCGCAGGTAGGCATCATCGCCGGACCACACATAGGGCAGCGCGTGCCAGACGCCTTGTTCCTTGACCAGCAAACGCGTTTCGAGCAGACGGGTAGTCGTTAAGTCAAGTTGACCCGGGTTGCCGTTAAATGTTGTCCCCAGCCTGAGTTCACCGGATTTGTTGGTGTGGTAAAAGAAGGTTTTACTGATTATGGTCCCGTCGGGAAAGGTAAAGCTGTGGCTGGCTTTGAAGCGCATGGCCTGTTGGCCGGGAAGGTACAGGGTGCGCAGTTTTAGCGCATAGTCGGAGAACAGCGCGGTATTCAGCTCGTAGGCGTCGGTGGTTGTCGCCAGCACAAGCTTGTTGCCATGCAGCGTCATTAACCCCCATGCGGATAGCCTGTCCGGATGTTGACCTGCCTGGAAAAAGCGCACATCAGGGGTGGGGGTGCAGCCGCCGGCCAGCATGCTCAGGCCCAGGGTCAGGCACATAACCGCCCACAGCCGGTTAATGCCATCGCGCGTGCGCACTGTGTTCAATTGCAGCGTATCGCGGTGGGGTTACTCACCCTCCGCCGCTTTCCCGTTTGCGGCCGGGCTGGCGGCAGGGGCCAGGGTGACCGCAGCAAGTTTCGGCAGGTGACAACCCTGATGTGAGCTGTCAATGCGCGGATTTGCAAAAGCATTTGGCGCATCTACGTTCAAAACTTGAGCGTCGCCGTTGTTGATGCAGATGACCGGATCACTGCCTCCTTCCGGGTCCACAAAACCATCCCAGATCACGTCGGGAAAATGCCCCTCGGGGCCAAATACGGCATTGCGTATTTGGGTCAGGTCTTCGGTGCCGGGATTGGCACCACCGCCGCTGAAGCTGTTGTCGTAAATATGAATCTGCTCCGGATAAGGGTCAAATTCTTCAGCCTGCTCCCTTTGTCCGGCATAACTGGCGCTGAAATAGCTGGAAACCAGAATATTTGCGGTATTGTTGTTGTGTATGGTGTTGCCAAAGATCTCAACTTTGTCGTTGGCATTGATCACTATCCCCGAGCCTGCCGGGACACCGGAAACGGCTGTACCCGGGGCGGCGAAGTTGGCGGTATTGTTGTTGGTGACACGGTTGTTGTAGATTCGGGTGCTATGCCCGTGCAATGGAATTTGCGGCATATTAAAAACCAGAATACCGCCGGTGTTGTCGGTCGCCCGGTTGTCGTAGACGTCAGCGTGAACGGTATTTTCTATTTCGATCCCGGCAACATTGTATCGGGCGGTATTGTTGCGCACGATCACCTGCCTGGATTGCCCAACATAGATACCGGCATCAGATGCGCCGATGGCAATACAGCCCTCAACCAGTGTGTTGGTGGTCTGTACGGGGTAAATCCCGTAGGCGCCGTTTTTGACACTGGGTCCGTCTGTCCATTCAGCCCTGACCCGGCGGACCACTATGTTGTGACCTTCGTTGATCTTCAGCCCGTCCCCGGCGGTATCTTCAATGGCGAGGTCTTCGATCACAAAATTGCCGGCGTTGATCAACACACCTTCCGCTCCGGTAATCTGGCCTTTGAAGCTCAGCACGGATTTATCCATGCCGGCACCGCGAATGGTGACCCCGTCGCTGTTCAGCACCAGGCTGCGTTTAAACTGATGAATGCCCGGCGGCACTTCAATGACATCTCCGGGCTTGGCGTTTTCGAAAGCCAGGCGCAGTTGGGCCGAGGCCTGGGTGGTGGGAATGCCGCTGCCGGATTCGGGTAAGGGTTGCGGGGTGGAATCTGAACACCCGCAGAGGACCAACCAGCCGGTCAACCCGGCCATGATCAGGCTTATATTCCGGACTATCTTTGTTGTCATAAACCCTCCACAGATGATGGGGAAGTGGTGCAAACGCCGCACAGGGGTCTGTCAGTTCTTACTGATTAAAACAGAACTACCGTGCGGTCAATACTCCAGTATGCGGCCACACAGCCCATGCCATAAGCCCCCGCCTTGATCAGGGTTGTGGTGCTGGTGAAACGCCGCAGGAGCCACTGTAATGCCAACAGCACGCCAATAATGATCAATTGGCCCACTTCTATACCAATGTTAAACAATAACAGAGACACCCACAGCGCATCGTCGGGCAGGCCAATGTCCCGTAAAGCCCCGGCGAAGCCAAAACCATGCAGCAGACCAAAAATCAGGGCCATTATCCAGGGTGCGGACTGTGTCAGCATTGAACGCCTGGCCGGTTCTTCGACCAGCTCTCTGGCCAGAAAAAGAATGGAAATGGCGATGACCGCCTCGACGGGTCCCTGCTGAACCTGCACCCAGCCAAGCACCGATAAAGCCAGGGTAATGCTGTGGGCCAGGGTAAAGGCGGTGATGGTTTTCAATAAGGTCCAGCCGTTGTGGATAAACAGCACCAAGCCGATGACAAACAATACGTGATCGATGCCAAATATCAGGTGCTCGATACCAATCCATAAATAGCTCAGCACCGGGGCGCCGGTGCCTTCGCCGCTCAGGTCCAAGGTCGGACTTTCAGGGCGCAGGATATAGTGCGTGCTGTTGCCGTCAGGATCATCCCAACGCACCATCACATCGGTCAGGGTTACGGACAGGCCGGAGATGTGTATGGGTGCGCTTGTAAGATCACAGCGGGTGGTCCAACGTTGAATCAGGGCGTTGGCGGTGATTTCCGGCGGGGCGGCGTCTTGCAGATCACAGCCTTCGGGAAATATGGGATCAATGGCTAAACGTCCGTTCTGAACCACCGGCTGTTTCCACAATATGCTGAACTGGTTGTCCTGTTCGGTGATTTGCAGATACGCCGGACGGACTTCATGGGCCTGGGCGGCCATACCGGTTGCGCCCCAGACCACGGCGGCCAGCCAGACCAGAAAGTGACGCTTATTCAGATGCATCGGTTGGATAAGCAATACGGTAGCGTCTTTTCAAAGCTGCATAATATGCGGCGTTTGCGGCAGTGCGGGTGGCTTGTTGTTGATCCGCCGCCACCCGCTCCCGGACCTGTTCAAAGGGTTGCAGTTGTGCCGGAATACGATCCGACAACAGCACCGCATGCCAGCCGTACGCTGAGCGGATGGGTCCCTGCCAGGTGTCTTCAGGGGTAAGCCGGGACAGCGATGTTGCAAATTCCCGGCCGAACAGGTCACCAATCTCCCGTACCGAGCGCTGGGCATAACTTTTCTGCAACATGAAGGGATCACCCCGTTCAGCAGGGTTTGTCAGGGCGGCTTCAGCGTCGGCGCGGGCGTTGCTGCGGCGGTCCACGGAAAAGTAGCGGTGTCTGAACGTGAAACGTTCGGGTAGACGGTAGTTGTCCCGGTTGTCCTCATAAAACCTGCTGAGGGCATCTGCATCCAGGGGGGCCGCGGTGGCGATATCCTCGGTAAGAAAGGTCAGTTTTTGCACCATGCGCCGCCGGACAATGGTGTCGTTGGCATCCAGTCCCAGCCGCTGTGCTTCCCGGTAATAAATTTCTTCTTTAACAAATTGTTCAACCAGACCGGACAGCTCTTGAGGTGTTGGCTGGCGGCGCATCTGTAGTTGCCACTGATCCTGCAAACGCTGGGTATCCGCCGCGCTGACGGTAATGTCATAGGGGATATCGTCCTGCGCCAACCATTGCGCAGCCGCAAATATGGCTGCCCCCGCCAGGAGGAAAAACCAAAGCGGGTCTTTAATCCACGAAACCCAGTTGTTATTGTGCCAGGCCAAAGTGCTAATTCATCTCAAAGCCACCGGCAACGGATAGGGCAATGCCAGTGATATTTTCCGCGCTGGCCAGGTAAACCACGGCATCCCCCATATCCTGCGCCGTTTGCGGCCGCCCCAGAGGAATGGTGGCTTGCATGGAGGTTTGAAATTCTTCTTCGCGCTGCCGGCTTGAGGTGGCGTTGGTGGGCAGCAGGTGGTCCAGCCACATGGCGGTGCCGACCATGCCGGGGCAAATGGCATTCACGCGAATGTTGTCACCGGCCAGCTCTGCGGATAAAGCCTGGGTAATGCCGATGGCAGCAAATTTGGACCCGCAGTAGGCGGACATATTGGCATATCCCTTCTTACCGGCAATGGAAGCGGTATTGATGATACAGCCCTGAGCAGCAGCCCGAAGGTGAGGCAGCGCCGCCTGGGTCATCAGATAAATGCCCTTGGCGTTGACGGCGAATATGCGATCCCAGGCGGCTTCGTCGAAGTGTTCCACGGGACCGCTGTCCACCACCCCCGCATTGTTGATCAGGATATCCAGTTGGCCAAATTTGTCCATGGTTGTGGCTACCGCGGCGGCGCAGCTGGCCGGGTTGGTCACATCAAGGTGAGTGGCGGCAAGATTGTTGCCCCGGGAGAGGATACGCTGCAAATCTGCATCATCCGCCAGCGCATAACGCCAGGCGTCAGCAGTGGCATCCGCCGGGCTGCCGGGGACACCGATGTCGGCAATCATAACCTGTGCACCGGCTTCACTCAGACGCTCCACAATACCGGCGCCAATGCCCCGGGCACCACCGGTGACCAGAGCAACCTTGCCGCTAATGGATAGGCTCATTGCTATTCCCCCTCATGTTTATCCCCTCTTATGTCGACCGGCTTCTGCGTATATTTCATCATGCGGCAAATTGTTGCAGGTGGTAATCCGCATTGCCAAACTGGGCATCGATGACCAACAACCGTTTAAAGTAGTGGCCGATCCGTAACTCTTCGGTCATACCCATGCCACCGTGCATCTGCACGGCATTTTCACCAATCATCACCCCCACCTTGCCGACAAAGTGTTTCAGCGCGTGCACCGTGGGCAGCGCGGCAAGCCCATTTTGCACCACTTCCAGGGTAGCCCGGTACAGCAGGGATTTACACTGCTCATATTCCATAAACATATCGACCATGCCGTGTTGCAAAACCTGGAAGTCGGACAGCGGATGATCAAATTGTTCCCGCTCGGATGTATAGGTCACCGTATCCTTGTAGAGCACTTCCATGGCCCCAACCGCCTCGGCGCTGACCGCCAGGATACCGTCCATAATCACCTGTTGAAGAATATCAAAGCCGTTGTGCAACTCACCAACCAACTGCCGGGCGGAAACGCGCACGTTGTCGAAGGTCACCTCCGCAGCCTGCAGGCCGTCCACCGTAGGAAATCCCTTGACTTTAACGCCGTCCGTCCGGGTATCCACCACAAAAAGGCTAATGCCTTCCCGGTCATACTGTCCGCCGCCGGTACGGGTGCTGACCACCAGATGGCTGGCGGTGGCACCGTTTTGCACCATGGCCTTGACACCGTTGATGACAAAGTCATCCCCGTCGGCAACGGCATGTGTGATGACATCGTGCAGGTCAAAACGCGCCTGTTCTTCAGCGTAGGCCAATGTCAACCGGGTGCTGCCGTTGATCACGCCGGGCAACAGCTCATCGTTGAGCGCTTTGTTATTCCCCAGGCTGAGCGCGCGTGCGCCCAGAACGACGCTGGCGAAGAATGGCTCCAACACAAGACCTTTGCCGAACTGTTCCATGACGAGCATGGTGTCGATCTGATTGCCGCCAAAACCGCCGTTTGCCTCGGGCAGGGTCAGCCCTAACCAGCCCAACTCCGCCATCGTTGCCCAATGTTCTTCACTGAAGCCCTGCTTGGTGGCGGCAATTTTTTGCCGGGCTTCCAGGTCGTAGTGATCCTGGACAAAGCGTTGCACACTGTCCTGAATAATCTGTTGTTCTTCGCTCAGTTCAAAATTCATAGTTGATACCTTGGTGGTTTCGGGTGCCGTGGTTGCTTGCGCATTCCGGACAGAGACTAGCCCGACTTCTTGATGCCTAGAACGTTCTTGGCAATGACATCTTTTTGCACCTCGCTGGCGCCACCGTAGATGGTGTAGGCGCGTGCTGCCAGATACCCGGACATTCCGCCTTTGGCAAATTTGGGCCCAACGGGAACCGCCCCCCAGGCGGCTGAATAAAGCCCGCCCGCTTCCACGGTGAGCTTCTGGATACGCTGCTGTATCTCGGTACCCTTGAGTTTCAGAATGGAAGATTCGGGTCCGGGGTCGGAGCCTCCCGCCGCGGCAGCCAGTGACCTTAATTCGGTAAACTCCGCCGCCATCAGATCTATCTCCAGTTCGGCTACTTTGGCCCTGAAGGCGGGATCATCCATTAACGTGCCGTTGCCCCGCTTGACGGTATTTGCCTGCGCTTTGAGGGTGGCCAGGGCAACTATGGAACGGGAGATACCGGCCAGGCCGGTCCGCTCGTGTTGTAACAAACCCTTGGCATAGGTCCAGCCTTTGTTCTCTTCGCCAACACGGTTTTCCACCGGAACCTTGACGTCGGTGAAGTGCACCATATTGACGCTGTGCGCGCCGCCCAGGGTGATAATGGGCTTAACTTCAATACCCTTTTGTTTCATGGGGAACAACAAAAAGGTAATGCCTTCCTGTTTTTTACCGCTGTCGTCCGTGCGGGTCAGGCAAAATATCCAATCCGCAATGTGCGCCAGGGTGGTCCAGATCTTGGTGCCGTTAACAATGTAGTGAGAACCGTCCTGGGACAATTCAGCCTTTGTTTTAAGGTTGGCAAGATCAGATCCCGCACCGGGTTCCGAATAACCCTGACACCAGTTCACCTTGCGGTCGCGGATGTCCGGTAAAAATCTTTCCTGTTGTTCTTTGCTGCCGTAGTTCATCAGTACCGGTGCCAGCATGGACAGACCAAAGGGCAGATCCCAGGGAGTTTGCGCACTGGCGGTGGCCTTCTCCCAAATATAGTGTTGGGTCGGGGTCCAGCCCGGACCGCCAAATTCAACCGGCCACT
>JANQMF010000229.1 GCA_028280225.1 Pseudomonadales bacterium
ATAAGGTCCGGCGGGAGCCATGGCCACACAAAAACGCATTCTTTGGCGCAGGCGGTCAGTGCCCACAGGCACCTCCCCCAAATCCATGTCTTTAAGCTCGGTAATTTGCAAAGTGGCGGCATGGCTGACCCCGGCAAAGCTGTTCAAACAGGTAAACCAGGCGGCGTACAACAAGACCAACACGGCTACCCTCAGTTGCCCGGGCCGGACGCGCATCCATAAGCTCAAGCTTTTCACCGGAACTTACTCCGGGATCAGGGTCAGGGTCAGGGTGCCGGTATAAACCCCGGCGGCACCGGCCAGCTCCGTTGCCGGGACTTCGATGGAAATGTTGGCATTATTCACGGTACAGCCGAAGACCAGGTTCAAAATCATCCAGAAACCAAAGCCGGTTTGTCCGCTGATTTGTAGTCCCCCGGTGAGTTGCTGACGGCCGCCGGTGCCGGCTTGATCGTTAAAATAGGCATTGTAGTAAATGCGGTCAGCGCCGTTGCTTAAGGTGAAGGCGGCGGGGTCGCCGGGTTCTCCGTCGCCCCGGGCCAAAATGCGATAATTTCCGGTGCCGAAAAAACCAATGCCGCTGCGTCCCACGCAAACATTCTCGCTGGCGGTGAGGGGACCGCTGCCACCCCAGGTACCCAGGGCCATGTCCCGCAGGCCGGTGAGGCGGGTATTCAGTCCTTGCACGTAGGTGACAGTGACATTGCCGCTGGAGGTATTACCCTCGGTACCCTGAACCGCTGCCTGGCTCAGCGGGCTGTGCAGCCCCGGCAGACCCAGACAAAGCAGGACCAGTGTCTGTCTCAAACACCTTCGGATGCGGACAGATACCGGTTGTTCGGCGCTGCTGTGGATTTTTTTCGGCAAAGTACGTGACGTCAATTTCACTGTTTGTATCGGATTGCACACCGCATGACAAAACATCCGGTGTTGGGGCACACCAGGCAAGCTTGCCGGCGTGCCCCCGGGCCGGATCGCCTAGTTGGGTGAAACCAACAGGGTTAAGACAGAGGCATAAGACCCCTGAGGCACGGCGGATGCGTTTGTAGCCAGAACGTCAACCTGGATGGTGCCGTTATCCGCGCCGGCGGTGACACAGTCATCATCGGTTGCAGACGCGCCAAGCTTGGCGGCGGCAACACCATGAGACAAGGGGGTCAAACCGGAACCGTCGTTGTAACTTACGTTGTAGGCGATGTTGTTGCCGCCGTTGGCCAGGTTAAAGGCGCCCCCGGTGGCGGTTGCGGTAATCGTGTAGCCACCGCCGCTGTTGCTGTAAACACACGCGGGGCTGGTACCGGATACATCAGCGCCGGTGAATGGACCGAGGGTGATGTCGCTTAAGTTGGAGATCTTGACCGCACCGTCCACCTGCAGGGAGATATTCAGATCACCGGTGGATGTGGCACCGATGGTGCCGTCGTTGGCAGCATAAACACCCGAGGTTGCGGCAATCAACACGCCACCCAAGGCCATATTTTTCAGCAGATTGGCTGCTTCTTTTCTCATTTTAAACACTCCGTAGTCGTTGAGAAGTAATGCATGTTTTGTTGATAAAAGGGCAGCGATCGATTTTGGTCGTCCTCGCACCATTTCGGCGTCAAATTTACGACAAACACCGTCATCGAAACGGGAACTGGATCACTGTTGGTTGGGAAACGACATAAAAATGCGGGCTGTGTTCAATAAGTGCGGGATTAATTTGACGGTATTTCAACGGTGCGCCGATTTGCGCAACTTAAGGACGCTGATGGATGACAGGGGGATGGAGACTCGTTTAGCACCTGTGGACTCGATACAATTTGCCGCTGAACCCGGGTTCAATTTGTGTCTGCGGCAGTCCCAGGTGGGAAGAGCGGACTTGTTTAAAGGCCTGTTATAGTGGCTGGGCGTATACATAATGAGGTATGCGTCGCAGATTTTCTCACCTGCGGTTTCCGGAGTTTAAGGGTTTCCGGATAGATTCCGCAGATTGGGCTATAAACGCTGTAACATTGTTTTTGTATTTCTTCGCAAGGAGCCAAGAGCTATGCCATCGCCGATAAAGGATATCCGGTTTACCCTCCACGATGTGCTCAACTTCAGCGACCACTACGCGGCCCTGGGGCTGAACCATCAGGTGGATGCAGACTTGATTAACATGGTCCTGGACGAAGCCAGCCGGTTTGCCCAGGCTGAGCTTGAACCCATTAATGCCGCGGGGGATCAGGGGTGTGTCCTGGCTGACGGTGTGGTCACTACACCGCCGGGGTTTAAGGAGGCGTACCGGAAATACATCAGCACCGGCTGGGCCGGGCTGTGTGGTGAAGCGGAATACGGTGGCCAGGCTTTGCCCGAAGCGTTCGGTTTTATGTTGGAGGAAATCTGCTGTACGGCCAACATGGCGTGGACCATGTATCCGGGTTTATCCAGGGGATGCATTGCAGCGTTGTCGGAACACGGGTCGGCGGAACAAAAGTCCCGGTTCCTGCCCCGGCTCCTGACCGGCGAGTGGACAGGTACCATGTGCCTGACCGAGCCCCATGCAGGCTCGGATGTGGGGCTGGCCCGCACCCAGGCCAGTCTCCAGGCAGACGGTACTTACCGGATTGCAGGGACCAAGATTTTTATCTCTGCCGGTGAACATGATATGGCGGACAATATTGTCCACCTGGTCCTGGCCCGCACGCCGGATGCGCCGGGGGGAACCCGGGGCATATCCATGTTTGTTGTGCCGAAGATAAACCTGGACGGCACGCGCAACGCGGTTAAGTGCGGCAATATTGAAGAGAAGATGGGTATTCACGGCAATTCAACGTGTGAACTTTTGTTTGAGGAC
The DNA here is from genome assembly GCA_028280225.1 of Pseudomonadales bacterium. Taxonomy (GTDB): domain Bacteria; phylum Pseudomonadota; class Gammaproteobacteria; order Pseudomonadales; family Azotimanducaceae; genus UBA4421. The sequence goes on from JANQMF010000229.1 coordinate 2,819, forward strand.
GCCGTAGGTTATCTGGTGGGCGAAGAAAACAACGGTATGCGCTATATGTTCACCATGATGAACGCTGCGCGCCTTGCTGTTGGCCTGCAGGGGGTCAGCGTGGCTCAGGCGGCTTATAACAGGGCCAGTGAATACGCCCGCGAGCGTTTACAGATGCGGGCGCTGTCCGGTCCCAAGGCGCCTGATAAGGTGGCTGATCCGATTATCTGGCATCCGGATGTGCGGCGGTTGCTGCTGACCCAGCGGGCCATTATTGAAGGCGGGCGTACATTGGTTTACTACGTGGCCCAATTGGTGGAGCGGACCAGTCACGCGCCGGATGAAGACAGTCGGGAAAATGCGCAATTGCAGTTGGACTTTTTGACCCCAATTGCCAAGGCATTGCTGACGGAACTGGGATTTGAATCAGCCAACCTGGCGGTACAGACCTTTGGTGGGCACGGCTTTATCCGCGAGGCCGGGGTGGAACAATATGTCAGGGATCTACGCATTACCCTGCTTTACGAAGGCACCACCGGTATTCAGGCACTGGACCTGGTTGGACGCAAGATGTTGGGTAACCAGGGTGCCGGTTTACAGGCTTTTGGTGACTTCATGTTGGCTGTTGCTGACGAGGCTGAAGTTGAATTTCCCGACATGGCGGATAAGTTGCGGGGCCTGCATGAGGACTGGGCGCGGATCAGCATGGAAATTGGCGGCAGGGCCATGCAAGACCCCGAGGAAGTGGGTGCAGCCAGCGTGGACTATCTGTTTTACAGCGGTTATGTGGTCCTGGCTGTATTCTGGACCAAAATTGCCCTGGCTGGGCGTCAACATGAACATGCGGACTACGGGGCAAGCAAGGTGGATATTGCCCGGTTCTACTTTGCGCGCGTTCTGCCCCGCACCCGGGCCCACGAACTTGCCATGGCCAGCGGTGCCGGTAACCTGATGCAGGTTGGTGAACTGGCGTTTACTGCTTAGCCCCGGCGGAAAGCCCCGGCGGAAAGTTCCGGCGTATCCCCGCGGATAATGTCAGTAAACAGCCCGGGGTCGATATTTCCGCCGCTGACAACTACCCCAACGTTGCGGCCCTGCACAACCTCGGGGTAGTTTAGTGCGGCGGCCAGGGCAACCGCCCCGCCGGGTTCCACAACCAGTTTTAATACGGTAAACGCATAACCAATGGCCGCACGCACCTGGTCATCGCTGACCACCAGCACCCCGGCCAGCAAACGCTGATTGATGGGAAAGGTCAGCTCACCCGGGGTGGGTGCCAGCAGGGCGTCGCAAATTGAGTGGTGATGGCCCTTGTTTTGCACGCGGCAGCCCGCGGCCAGGGACCTGTGGTGGTCATCAAAGTGAGCCGGTTCAACCGCGTAAATCCGGGTGTGAGGTGACAGCGTGTGCAGCGCGGTGGCAATTCCGGCAGTCAGTCCGCCGCCGCCGCAGCAAACCAGAACACTATCGAAGGCTGACGCCCGGTTTTGCGCCTGGAGCTGATTGACCATTTCCAGCCCAACGGTTCCCTGCCCCGCCATCACCTGATAATTGTCATAAGGTGCAACAACGGTTGCACCGGACTTGTCGGCAAGCTTGCGTCCAATACGCTCCCGCTGTTCCCGGTTGCGATTGTACAGGACCACCTGGGCATCCAGGGCGCGTGTATTGTCTATTTTTAGCCGGGGAGCGTCGTCCGGCATAACTATGGTTGCCGGTATGCCAAGTTCCCGGGCCGCGGTGGCCACACCCTGAGCGTGGTTGCCGGAAGACCAGGCCACCACGCCGGATTTTTGCTGCCGCGCGGTCAGTTGGCTGAGCGTGTTGAAAGCCCCCCGATATTTAAAGGATCCGCCGCGCTGTAAAGATTCCAGTTTTAAGTAAAGACGGGCCTTGGTGTGCTGGTTCAGGGCTGGTGACTGGATCAGGGGGGTGATGGTACTGCGGCCTTGCAAGCGCCCGGCCGCAGCGGTTATCTGATCATATGCCAGCAATGCACCGCAGGTTAGCTGATGAGCCGCAAAGTCAGGGGATAACGATATTCCTCACCCCCGTTTGCCTTGATACCGGCAATGATGGTCAGGACCAGAGCGGCAATGCCCACAACGGGTAAGAGCAGGACGCCGATAAAAACAAACATCAATATAAAACAGACAATGGCGGCAAGGGTCACGGTAATCTGGAAGTTCAGGGCTTCCTTACCCTGATCTTCAACAAAGGGCATGTCTTTTTTTACCTGCCACACGATAAGAGGGCCAATGATATTGCCAAAGGGAATGATAAATCCGACCAGGGCGGACAAATGTGCAATCATGCCCCATTGGCGGGAATCGGCATCGGATGCGTTTGTGTTGCTGGTTTCTGGAACAGCTTGTGGGTCTTGGTCTGACATGTGATCTCCCCGGTTAGCTCAGCTAATATCCTGTTTTGTCGCACCCCCTAATGTAGCACCGCTGGTGCAAAAAACTAAGCCCTAATCCGCGCAGGTTATGGGTTGAGCTTGTAAGTAACAATGGCGGTAGCCACTTCCAGGTCATTGGGATCGCGCACGGAAACATCCCCGGTGCACAAGGTGCCGCCCCTGCGCCGGATAGTGGCCAGCGCAGTCAGATCCGTGGCAATAGCCAGGGAGAGAAAATTGACGGTAAAGCCAACGGTTGCCCCCCTGGCGTTGCCGGTAAGGGCCGGGTGTGCCCAAAAACAAGCGGTTGCACTGATGTCCACCAGCGCGCTGATGGCGCCACCGTGGACACGCCCCACGCCTAAGCTGGGCTGATAGGGTAGACGTACAACCACCTCATCCTGGACCAGGCTGACAAGTTCAACCCCCAGCAATTGTGCAAATGTGTCGTCGGTAACAATTTGTCGGGCACGTTCCAAGGTTCAATCCAGACGGTGTTTTTCGAAATGCCGGTCGCATAGCGCCAAAAAGTGTTTGGCGCCGGTGGACAGCGGTTCATGTCTTTTATAGTACACCCCAACATGGCGTGGGATCTTGGCGGCGTCCACCCCCGGTATGGCCACCATGCCCGGGGTATCGTCCAGCAGGCGATCGGAAAGATAGGTCACCCCCTTGCCTTCTTCTGCCAGCGCCAGGCGCAGGTCCAGATTACTGACCT
>JANQMF010000171.1 GCA_028280225.1 Pseudomonadales bacterium
CCACAGCGGCAGCCAATTCCACCGGCAGGCGGTCAAGCCGGCCAATAAATTCAAGGCGCACTTCGGCTTGCAAACAAGTTGACTCTACTTCGGGGAGAAAATGCCGCGCCACCCGCCACAGGTGTTCCCTTTCATCGTCAGCCCGGCGCATATTGGCAGCGCCGAATGCAAACAGGGTTAAACAGGGAATCCCCCGGTCCACCGCCGCCTTAACAATATCGGGTATATTCTTAGCGCCGTAAAAGTGACCACGGTGAGCGGCCATTCCATGGCGCCTGGCCCAGCGTCGGTTGCCGTCCATGATGATGGCCAGGTGCTGAACGTCCCCATTTTTACCCTTTTGCAATGTACTTTGTATTACAAAGTCTTTGTTCATAACACTTCTCCTGTACGGAAATGGGTTTAGCCAGATGTTGCGTTAATTAACGCTTCCATGTGTTTCAGGTAGCGTTTCAGTGCTGTCTGCCCGGACGGTGTGATGCTGTATTCAGTCTTGGGGATGCGCCCATCAAAAGATTTTTCACAACGCACAAACCCCGCCTCTTCAAGTTTTCTGGCGTGGGTGCTCAAATTACCATCGGTAACCCCCAGAAGGTCGCGCAATTGCCTGAAGGTCAGCACCCGGCTGACGGCCAAGCTGGACAAGACCCCCAGTCTCACCCGGTCGTTCAACAATTTCTGATATGCACCGCTTTCGTCCAGCACAAAACCGGAGATTGCCTCCAGGGGCGGCTGGCTTTTACCGGTTTGGGGCCTTTTGCGACGTTTAACCGCCATGCCGGAAATATACCCAAGCGCCGAAGACGATATGTAAGCCACCAAAGGTGAGCCCAAGGCTGATTACCCCCCACATGGGCATCCACAGCGCAATCACACCCCCGAGGATAAAACACAGGCCCATTAATCTTACCGGCAATACCGCATAGGTACCCGCAGCCAGAACCCCGCAACCATAAAACAGCATCCACATGGCTGGCAGAAAGACAACGCCGGGACCGTGCCACAGCGCCACCGTTACCGCCGCGGCCGCCCCAACATTAGGGATAAGACACAAACAAAACCGCCGCACGGGGTCCCAGGGAATATGGCTGGCCTGACGCCGGACCTTGAGCCAACTGGTCAGGCCACCCACCACCACGGCAATTGCGGCGGCATAGATCCATACCAGCAGTTGCGCCTGCAGATCAAAGATGGGCCGGCTGAGCACGGCGGTGACCAGAGCGATGCTGCCCATCAATATTCCGCCCAGCCCGGATACCGAGGATGATCCTTCCACCCGGTCCATGGCGGAGCGGATGTAGGCCAGATCCTCAGCAGCGCGGTCACGCAGGCTGAGCTTTTTGTGCATGGTCAACTGTTCTTTCATCGTGTGCCGGCTCGCACCCCCGTAGCGGACAGGGGATTTGTACTATCCGCGTTATTCATAACAAACTACTTTATATTACAAAGTACGTCATAAGTTGTCAGTTAATATTTTGTAAATCAGGTGACGAACACCTTCCTTTGTAATCCCACAGCCGCAATGCCAAACTCCACCACCGGATTTCAAACAGGACACCCAATGACCACCTCATTCTACGAGCTTACGGTAAATACCTATCTACAGATGGTCACCGCTACCACCGGTGTATTAGCCAAGGGCAACCAATATTGTGCTGATCTCGGCAAAGCGCCGGATACGCTGTTAGACAACCGCTTGCACCCGGACATGGCGGACCTGCATTTTCAGATTGTCAGCGTACATCATCACAGCCTGGGTGCTATTCGCGGTATGCAGGCGGGCGAGTTTTCACCTCCGGACTATCCAAGGATGACCTTCACAGAACTACAGGCGTTCCTGGACAACACACTGGAGGGGTTGAATGCATTAAGTGCGGATGAAGTTAACGCATTAGAAGACGGCAAGCTGACCTTTAAGGGATCTTCCCGGGACATTGAATTCAGTAACGTGAACTTTGCCTTGTCGTTCTCCCTGCCCAACCTCTACTTTCATGCCACCACCGCATACGACCTGCTGCGCGCAGAAGGTGTAAGTTTGGGGAAAATGGACTACCTCGGCCGCATTCGCACGACGTAGGGAGCACAGAGGAGACCGCTGATGCCGAAGCTGAAACTGGGTATCCAGATGGGGTACTGGGGCGCCGGACCCAATCCGGACATGGTAGAGATTGCTCAGCAGGCTGAAGCGCTGGGCTATGACGCATTGTTTACCGCCGAGACCTGGGGTTCGGACTGCTTCACACCCCTAAGTTGGATTGGTGCACACACCCGGCGCATTCGGCTGGGTACCGGGGTAGTGCAGCTGTCCGCACGCACACCGGCAGCCACCGCCATGGCGGCGTTGTCCCTGGACCATCTGTCCAAGGGCCGCATGATCTTGGGCCTGGGGGTTTCCGGACCACAGGTGGTGGAAGGATGGTACGGCCAACCCTTCAGCCAGCCGCTTGCCCGGACCCGGGAATATGTGAGCATCATCCGGCAAATTCTCGCCCGGGAAGCACCGGTGACCAACCCCGGTAAACACTATCCTCTACCTTATACCGGTGAAGGGGCCTGGGGTCTGGGCAAAGCCCTTAAACCCATCACCCATCCCCTGCGCCCGGATCTACCGATTTTCCTGGGGGCGGAAGGGCCCAAAAATGTCACCCTGGCGGCGGAAATCTGCGATGGCTGGTTGCCCCTCTATTATTCACCTTACCGCCAGGAGGTTTATGCAGACCAGATTGCCAACCGTAAACCCGGCTTTGAAATTATGCAGGGGGTGACCATTAACGTCTGCGACGATATCGAAGCGGGCCTGTTGCCGGTTAAACAAAACCTGGCGTTTTACGTGGGCGGCATGGGGGCACAAAAGGCAAATTTCCACACCGCCCTGATTGGGCGAATGGGGCTGGAGGCAGAAGCCAGGAAAATTCAGGAACTCTTTCTGGCCGGCAAACGCGACGAAGCGGTGATGGCGGTGCCGTCCGGCTTTGCCGATGAAATATCCCTGGTGGGCCCCAAGGCACGGATCAGGGAACGTCTACAAGCCTGGGAAGAAAGCCCGGTCACCTCCATTCTGGTGAACGTCACCAAACCCGCTGACCTGCACACCTACGCAGAACTTGTGCTCGCCTAAACCCTAAACCGCTAACGTTGGGGTCAGACCCCAGCGTAAGCGAATTATATTTGTCAAATGTGAGCATGTCCGCGCAGCGAAACCGCTAACACTGGGGTCTGACCCCAACGTAAGTGGTTTCACAGGGTATTCACGTTGTGGTGATTAGGCTAACCGGAAATCATCAAGAAACGCTTATGAATACCGCAAACAAGGCTCTTTCACTACACATGGACAGTCATGAATCTGTGGGCGATCGTATTCGCCGCCGGCTGACCGCTGCAAATCAGCGGTACTTTGCCAACGACAATATCAGCGAGCATATTCATGAGGGTGAGCTGGAAGCCCTGCAGGCAGAAGTGGCCGGTGAACTGCAGCGGGTGCTGGCAGCCCTGGTCATCGATGTAGAGCACGACCACAACAGTCAGGACACCGCCCGCCGGGTGGCAAAGATGTTTGTGCAGGAGGTTTTTCGCGGGCGTTATGTCAGCCCACCCGCCCTCACTGAGTTTCCCAATGTTTCCCAACTCAACGAACTGATGACGGTTGGTCCAATTAAGGTGCGCAGCGCATGTTCACACCACCTCTGCCCTATCATCGGCAAAATCTGGGTCGGTGTCCTGCCCAACGGTGAATCTAACCTTATCGGCTTGTCCAAGTATGCGCGCATGGTGGAGTGGGTCATGAGCCGGCCGCAGATTCAAGAGGAAGCGGTGGCTCAACTGGCCGATAAACTGGAGGCTGCGATGCAGCCGGACGGCCTGGCCATTGTCATGGAGGCAGATCATTTTTGCATGCACTGGCGCGGGGTTAAGGACGACGGTTCCAAGATGACCAACAGTATCATGCGCGGTGCCTTCCTGGCGGATACCAGTTTACGCCGGGAGTTCCTTTCACTGTTAAAAACCTGATCCCGCGCAGGGTGCGATGCCGCGGCGGATGAAGCGCTGGCATTCGCCACCGGCCTGGCCCATCATTCCTGTTCTACACAGTATTCCCAACAGGAAGGTTTATGATCACTGTATTGGGCCGCCGTAATTCGGCAAACGTGCAAAAGGTAACCTGGGCACTGGGTGAAATGGGCTTGGACTATGTGCGGCAAGACATTGGTGGTTCTTTTGGTTACCCCGAAGACTATCCAAGCCCCAACCGGGTGGTGCCGTCCATCAGGGACGGTGAAATTGTGATGTGGGAATCCAACGCCTGTGTGCGCTATCTGGCTCGCCGGTACGGCGGGGGCAGCCTGTGGCCCGCTGATGAAGCCCAATTAGCCACCGCGGATATGTGGATGGAGTGGCAGCGCAGTGACGTGGCAGCCTTTTTCCTGGTTTTCCAGGCACTGATCCGTGACCTGCCGGTGTCCCCGGAAAAAGTTGCCCAGGCAGAAGCCACCTGTACCCGCAGTTTTCGTCAACTCGACAAACAATTGTCCGGCAAAGACTATATCTGTGGAAACGATTTAACTATGGCGGATATTGCCATTGGGGTAATGATGTTTCGCTACATGACCTTACCGATCGAACGCGCCACCCTCCCCGCCCTGGAAGCCTGGTACCGCAGATTGTGTGACAGACCCGCCTACAGAAAACACGTCATGATCGAATACGGCCGCAATGTTGACGAATGGAATGCGCACGAGCAGGCTAATGCCGGCATCCAATAAACAGCGGCAACAGGTAAATCCATGACACAGGTGGCCGTGGTACCGGTGCCGGAGAAATAGACCACTGCCACCTGTGTC
>JANQMF010000233.1 GCA_028280225.1 Pseudomonadales bacterium
CGATCCGGGCACCGGCATCCTTGAGTGTCTGGGCCACCTGGTTGACCCGATCTTCAACCTCCTGGGCCACCGGCGCAATTTCGTCGTTCTTCCACACCGCAACCCTGAGGTCTTTGCAACTGCGGCCCTGCCATTCGGGCAGGTTCAGCTGATATCCCCGGGCGGAAATTTCGTCCGGACCCGCCATGGTGCGCACAGCCACATCCAGATCCGTTGCCGAGCGGGCCATGGGGCCAATGACCGATATGTCCGAGGCGGAGCGGATATCCCCCTGGGGGGCATGGCCGCGCATCCACAACAGATTGTAGGTGGGTTTGTGCCCAAAAATGCCGCAAAAGTGCGCGGGATTGCGAATAGAGCCGCCGATATCCGAACCGGTTTCCAGCCCGGTCAAACCCGCCGCCAGGGCTGCCGCTGAACCGCCGGAGGAGCCGCCGGGTCCCCGGCTGTGGTCGTAGGGGTTGTTGGTGGTGCCGTAAATTTCGTTGTAGCTTTGGAAGTCGGCAAGGGAGAGGGGCACGTTGGTTTTACCAAAAATGTTCACGCCGGCTTGCTTGAGTTTTTTAATCGACTCAGCGTCTTCTTCAGCAATATTGTTTGCCCAATCCGGGTTTCCCCAAGTCGTTGGGGTGCCGGTGACGTTGTAGGACTCTTTCACGGTCATCGGCACTCCGTGCAGGGGTCCCAGGGGGTCTCCACGTTGCACCGCCGCGTCCATGCCGGCCGCCGTTGCCAGGGCCGCCTCGCGCATATCCACAACAATGGCGTTTAATTTGGGGTTATATTTATCTACCCGATCAAGATAATGTTGCAATAGTTCGACACACGAGAGTTCTTTGTTGCTGATTTTTGCGGCTAACCGCGTGGCCGAAGCAAATGTTAGTTCGCCGTCCGCGAGTGGGTCATCGGGGGTCTTGTCTTTGCTCACAATTGTGTACTCTGTTCCTGTGATAGGCCATGGACCCTGTTTAGCGGCGTATGCTTTGGCGATGTCCGGGTTACACATCAGCCAAGCCGTGCCATGCGTTAAGCCGCAATCTGTGCACGTCCATGACATGAATGACTTTGCAGCTTAGAGGGGAATTAATCAAGCAATGAGCGCGCGTGGGGGAATAAGTAAGGCGGCTGTGCAGCGGTGGCTGGCTTTATGGATACCCGGCGTAAAAGTCACCCACTGGCAAACCCTGGGAGACGGGGTTTCTTCGGCCGTGTACGGGGTGGAATACACCAGTGCCGGGCGGCGGGGGCGGGCTGCGTTACGGTTGACCCGGACACCCCTTGAATTGTGCTGGCGCGAGTCATTGTTGTTGAACAATCTGCAATCGGCACGGTTACCCGTGTCCGCCTGTCATGGGGTCAAACAGCAGGACAATACTACCTGTATGTTGATGGATTGGCTGCCGGGCAAAACGGTATCCCGGCCCATGGATATTCCCCCCTACGCTGAACAGGCCGCTGAGGTATTGGCGAATATCCACGCCACCCCCATGCCCCAGCGCATGCGCCGGTTTGAAACCGGCTTCAGCAAGCAGGTAGCGGCGGTGGGTAGCCGTTTCCCGCAATACGCGGCCATCGCCGAAGCCTTGCACCGGGGTTTACCCAAGGCCCAGGATCGTGTGCTCCTGCACGGAGACTTCTGGCCGGGAAATCTATTGTACCGGCGCAAGGAACTGACCGGGGTGCTGGATTGGAGTGACGCGGCCAGCGGCTGCCCCATGGCGGATTTGAGTAACGCCCGCTTTGAAATTCGCTGGCTGTGGGGGGAAGAGGCCATGCACAGCTTTACCGTACACTATTTTGCCAAGGCACCCTACAAGGCATTGGAGTTAGCCCGCTGGGATCTGGTGGCCCTGATAAAACCCATTCTGGGAATGCATCGCTGGGGTTTAAGCCCCAACCGCCAGCGCCGGGTCAGCCAAACCATTCGCGACGTTGCGGCGGAAGCCCTCGGAAACCTTTAGCTGGCGTCCGTCGTCGTTATATTCTGATCACCCCAAGCAGCATAAGAGGCATCATCCTTGATTTATTTACACCATTACCCCGCATCACTTTTTTCGGAAAAAATACGTTTGCTGTTGGGGCACTACCAACTGCGGTGGCACTCAGTGGAAATTCCCAGCATCATGCCCCGGCCGTTACTGATGCCCCTGTCGGGGGGTTACCGCCGTACTCCGGTGCTGCAGATTGGTGCCAACGTCTATGCGGATACCAAGGTGATCTGCAAAGCTCTGGCCCGCCATGTCGGGGATGAGTCGCTGTATGGGGCTGCCGCACAGCAGTTTGTCGTGCATCGCACAGCGGATTGGGCAGACAGCCAACTGTTCAGGGTGGCCGTGGCCCTCAATTTTCGGCCGGAAGCCCTGGCGGCTATGATGGGCCAGTTCAGCCAGGAAGAGGCCCAGGCTTTTGCCAAGGATCGCGCGGAACTTGCCGGGGATCAGCCCCTGGCAAGCCTGAGCCCGGCCGCGGCGATGGCTTATCTGGAGCACACTCTGGGGGAGTTGGAAGCCGGATTGGCCGCCGGGCGTGGATTTTTGTTGGGTGATCAACCCTGTATTGCCGACTTTTCCGTTTACCATAACCTGTGGTTTTTGCGGAACAATCCGGTGAATGCCCCCTTGCTGGACCCCTATCCGGCGCTGGCAGACTGGTATGGGAAAATGGCCGCCCTGGGGCATGGTGAGGTGGTTCAGGCTGACGGTGAAGCCGCCCTGGCGGCGGCCCGGTCTCATGATCCTCAGTTACCCCCCCTAAAGGCGGCTCCCGGCACCACTGATCAGGGTGTATGGCAAATTGGCAGCCGGGTCACCGTGACACCGGTGGATTATGGTTGTATCCCCGTGTCCGGCAAGCTGGTTGCCCACAGTCACGATGAGATTGTGCTTGAAAGACACAGCGAAGAAACC
>JANQMF010000241.1 GCA_028280225.1 Pseudomonadales bacterium
GCCGCACGTGATGTTCCACCAGGCCGTACAATTGTTGGGTGAGATAGTTGTCTTCAAACTCCCCGGGTAACTGCACCTGCCGGGTAAGCTCCCCCAGGGTCAAACCCTGATTAATCCCGCGGATGGTCTGATCCCAGATGAATTGGATACTGTCCCGGTACCGGGTGAGCGCTGCTTCCAGTTGCAAACCGTCAAGGGGCGGACCGTGAGTGCCAATCAGATGATCGGGTTGCAGGCTGATAATGTGATCTATCCCTTTCAACAACCCCCGGGGGTCGCGAAATTCTTCACCCCTGATGGCGTAGATGTTAAACAGCGCAGGCCAGATCAGGTTGTTGATACACAGCTTTAGTTCCGGAAACCAGATGGTAATGGAGTCTGTTGCATCGGCTGGTGCCGGGGTCATATCCACCCTGAGCCCGGCAATGGAAAACGTAGTGGGCTGGTCAAAGTTGTGTTGTGCGGGAATATAGCCCGGGGTATAGGGTGAGTGGGCCGGGTTATGGTAGAACAAGCCAAGTCCGCAGTGCAGCAGGGCGTCAGCACCCTCCGACGGTAGCTTGGTGCCAAACTGGCTGACTAAGCCGCGGTTTGAGCGGGGTGCCACCTCACCACCAAAACGCTTCAGGTTGCCTGGAATACCCCCATGGCCATAAATTTGTACATTCGAATTACCCACTTCTTCAAATATGGCCTGAGTGCCGTTGACGTAGTGAAAATGGGTATAGATACACGCCACCACGGGTGTTGTGGTGACCTTACGCAGTTCAACCAGAGCGGCGCGCATTTCTTCCACACTTTCGCCGCTGTCGATGGCGATAATGCCGTCCGGACCCTCCACAAAACTTTGATTGGACAGACCATTGCCCACTAGGGACCAGGCCTGGTCGCCAACCGCATACAACCGGTGTTGCAAACGCTGAGTGTGGGCGATGGCCAGAGGATGGGCAAGCTGTCCCCGGGGCCCGGTTCGTGGCGGCTGGGTGCTGATGGAGGGGGAAACTGGCTTGGGCATGGCTTTAAAGGTTGTGATTTGGACAAATATTGTCGCAGGGATGACGGATCAGGCAAAACAGTCAAGGTTGAATTTTTCTGGGGTTTGCTTGAGGATGCCCGCACACGTCATTTGGAGAGATGAGGTCATGAGAATTGTCCCCCTATGCTTAACCCTGGTGTTAAGTCAATTTGCACTCACCGCCCCCGCGGTTGGTGAACAGCTTGTGCTGGAAGAAATAGTGGTCACAGCCACCCGTCGTGCTGAAACGGATGTGCAGACCACGCCGGTATCGGTGACCCCGGTCAGTGGTGACGATTTTGACATCCTGCATGCACAAGATATTGGTGAAATAGCGCTGTACGTACCTAATTTTTCGGCTGCCACGGTGACCGGCTTTAACGCAGCGTCTTTTGCTATGCGGGGGGGCGCGGAAACTGACATCATTGTTTATTTTGACCCGAAGGTTGGGGTGATTGTGGATGACTTTGTCATCCCCCACGTACAGACCCAATTGCTGGAGCCCTTTGATATTGAGGCGGTGGAAGTTTTGCGTGGACCGCAGGGCACCCTGTTTGGCAAAAACACCACCGCCGGGGCGGTGGTGGTGCGTACCAAACGGCCGGATCTTGAGCGTGCCAGCATTGACGCCAGTTTTTCTTATGCCACCTTCGATGATGCCAAGACCAACGTTGCCGTAAATTTGCCGATCAGCGAGACCATGGCCTTCCGTCTGGCCATGCTGCACCAGCAAAGCGACGGTTATTACGAAAACGGTAAGGTGGATAATCCCATCGATGCTTTTGGGGCCGGTATTGGTGATGCCGGTGCATCTGACGGATCCCCGGTTGCCGGGGATGGGGACAATATCGGCGGCAAGGATGTTTTGTCAGCCCGGGCCAAGCTGTTGTGGGAACCCAACGACCGGCTGTCGCTGTTGGGCCAGTTTGAGGTGATTCAGGACCGCAGTGACCCGGTGCCGGTGGTTAACGATACCCCGGCTGCAGCCGGCCAGTTAGCCACACTGTTTGGTTTCCCCGGGGTGGCCGACGGTGACCCCATCGAACAGGCGGGTATCCACAACAGCAGCATTGTGGGCCTGGACGATGACCAGGAAGTTGATGTGTGGGGTACCTACCTTAATCTGGAGTATGCTTTGGAAAACCACACCATCTATGGGGTGTTGGGTTACCGGGAGCAGGAGTCCCGCTTGCCTAACGAATATCTGGGTACCCCTTATGAAAGCTTTTTTGCCGCCAGCCGGGATGACGACCGGGAAACCTTTCAGATTGAAGCTCGAGTGGCTTCCGAGTTGGAGGGTAATCTGAACTATGTGGCCGGTGTTTTTTATCAAACCAATGACGCTGAATTCTGTGTGCTGCAGCAGTTAGGCTTAACGGAATTTTTTGGACCCCCATCGGTGGTCCCCGGGGTTTTAGACAACCGCAATCCGCTGCTGCTGTGTAATGCTCAAGACTCTACATCCTGGGCGGGTTTTGTTGATCTGACCATCGACCTGTCGGATAAATTGAGTCTGGGTATCGGCGCGCGTTATACCTATGAAGAAAAGGACTATATTGCCCGGGGCGGCTTGCCGGTGAGTATTATTTTCCCGGCGGGTGGCTTTAGAGAGCCGTTAGATGGCCAGGACTTCAGCCTGGCGGACTTTGCGGTGGAAGAGCAGGATGATGACTGGTCCGAGCCTACCTGGCGGGTGACAGCGTCTTACCAGTTCAGCAATGATATCTTTGGTTACCTGACGGTTTCCCGTGGTTTTAAGAGTGGTGGCTACAATGATCAGGCCGGGTCCGGTGGTTTTGACAACTTCCCCTTACAATCTTATGACCCGGAATTTGCAGACAACATTGAGGTGGGTGTTAAGTCCAACTTGTTGGATGATCGCATTCGCCTGAACCTCACTTACTTCAACGTCAAATACGAAGACTTCCAGCGCAGCACCGTGGTATCCGTGCCGGGTACCGCCTTCCAGGAGACCAGAACCTTCAACGCGGCGGAGGTGGATGCGCAAGGTCTGGAACTGGAATTTACCGCCTTGCTGGCGGAAAACCTGACCCTTTCCGCCAACGTGGGGTGGCTGGATACGGAATATGACAGCTTTGTCCTGGATCGGAACTTGGACGGTATTTTGGAAGACTTCAGCGGCCGGGACGTTGTGCGCTCGCCGGAAATTACCGCCGGGGTGGTGCTGACCTATGATCATGATTTGAGTGGCGGCGGCAGCCTGCAATACAACCTGAACTACCTTTACGAAGACGAAAACACCTACTACTACAACGACGATATTGGTGAGGAGTTCGATACCATCCTGGAAGAACGCACCATTCTCGGCGCCTCGGTCACCTGGCGTGATGCTGAAGAGAAGTACTTTGTTTCCTTTTTCGGCAAGAACCTCACGGATGACCGGTACAAGACCGCCTCTCAGGCGGTGGGTATTCTGTGGACCTTCTCAAACTACGGCCCGCCGCGTACTTTCGGCGTGCAACTTGGGGTTAGCCTGTAGGCATCCCCGGTGCCGGGTGTGCAGGTCCACACCCGGCCCTCCCGCCGGCTCATGCTCATGGGTAGGTAAAGTGGGTACATGCTTTGCCGTGGGTGTTGCCCTTGCGTAGCTTTTCTGTACCTTTTCCGTGGCTTTTCTGTAGCATGTGGGGGTAAAAAACAGCACACCCCCCATGCTTGAACTCAATCAGGTCTGCTTGCTGCCCGGTGCATCCGCTTTTGACCATGTCTTTCCCCCGGGTAAAATCACCGTGGTGCTGGGTGCCAACCAGTCCGGGAAAACCAATTTATGTCGTTTGATTGCGGGCCTTACAAGTAGTGCCGACGGGAACGTGGTGTTGGGTGGAATACCCCTCACCGGGCGGCCGCCAGCCGGACGTCCGGTGGCCCTGGTTTATCAGGCTTTTGTAAACTACCCCAATCTGACTGTGGCGCAAAATATTGCCTCACCCCTGGTTGCCGCGGGAATGAACCGGTCTGACATCAACACCCAGGTGCAGTTGTTGGCGCAACGCTTGCGCATCGATGACCTGTTAGACCAATTTCCCGGGCAGCTTTCCGGCGGACAGCAACAACGTTTAGCCATCGCCCGTGCGCTGGCGAAAAATGCCGAAGTGCTGTTGTTAGACGAACCCCTGGTCAATCTTGACTTTAAGCTGCGTGAAGCCCTGGAGTGGGAACTGCGGGACTTGTTGACCGGCAGCAATCTGACGGTGATCTACACCAGTTCTGATCCCAAGGATGCCTTTAATCTTGCGGACCAGGTGCTGGTGCTGGAGGCGGGCAACAAGCTGCAGAGTGGTCCGCCAATGACGGTTTACAGTCACCCGGACAGTTTGAGTGTGATGCACTTGTTAAGCGATCCGGCCGTAAATGTACTGATCCGGGACGGCCACGTGTTGGCGGTGCGCCCGGAGCATCTGAGCCTGCAACCCGGGGGCCGGCGGTTCAATCTGCAGGTGACGGCAGTGGAAACCAGTGGTGATGAATCTTTTGTACACGGGCGGCTGCAAACGTCCTCCACCGCACAGTCAGACGGCGCGGACTGGGTGGTGCGCCTGCGCGGCATGACCGGTCTCGCCGCCGGGCAAAGTGTGGCGGTATATGCGCAACCCCAGGACATGCAGGAATTTCCCGTTGGCGCGCATTAGTCTGGACCAGGTCTGTTTCCATTATCCGGATACGTCGACGAACGTACTGGACAAACTGTCTTTGCAGGTTGAAGACGGCGAAGCCCATGCCCTGCTGGGGGCTTCGGGTGCAGGCAAAAGCACTTTGCTGAATATCTTATCCGGCTTGTTGGTGCCCACCGCAGGGCGGGTGTTATTTAATGGCCGGGATGTTTCCCAACAGCGCGGCCGGGCGCGCAAGGTGGCGCAGGTATTTCAATTTCCGGTGTTGTACGAATCGATGTCGGTGCACCACAATCTGGCTTTCCCGTTGCGCAATCTGGGTTTACCCAGGGCGGAAATTGCGGCGCGGATTGGTGACCTGACCCACTCACTGGGTATTGAGTCTATTCTCACCAGTACCCCTAGCCGGCTGAGTCTGTTCGAAAAACAGTTGGTGGCGGTGGCCAAGGCCCTGATCCGTCCTGATGTATCTGTGATCTTGTTGGACGAACCGCTGACGGCGGTGGAACCCAGGATAAAGTGGCGGCTGCGCCAGGTCCTGCGCAAGGCCCAGGCGGACAGCGGGGTCACCATGATCTATGTGACCCATGACCAGACCGAAGCCCTGACCTTTGCTGACCGGGTATCTGTGCTGACGGAGCAGGGTATTCTGCAAACCGATACCCCACAAAATATTTATGACTCTCCCCGGCATGAATTTGTTGGACACTTTGTCGGCAGTCCGGGCATGAACTTTGTCCCGGCGCAAATACTGGGCCTGGGTGCCCAACAGACCTTGGGTTTTCGGCCGGAGTGGGCAACGTTGTGCAACCCACCGGCGGCCATGTCCGGCCGGGTTGAAAGGGTGCGCGCTCAGGGCACTGCAAAGGACGGACCGCTGGGGATCATGCGCGTTCAGACCGCTTGTGGCGAGGTGAATATCAGAGGGACAATCACTCACCAGGTGGGGGATGAGGTGGGTGTGCAGGTCCAGCGCTACCTGTTGTTTGAGGATCAAGTTCAAGTGGGTGGGGGTGACTTTGCTTAAGCCCTATACCAACCGGGCCTGGCTGGGGGTACTGCCCGTGGTGCTGATTGTTGCGTTCAGCGCCGTTGTGCCGCTGATGACGGTGGTGAATTATTCGGTCCAGGATATTCTGGATTTTAACTCCCGGTTTTATGTGGGTTTGCAGTGGTATCAACAGACCCTGAACGATCCGCGTTTTGTCGACGCCTTTGTGCGGCAATTGGGGTTCAGTACCGCGGTTCTGGTCGTGGAAGTGCCCCTGGGTATTGTTGTCGCCAAGGGTATTCCGCGTGCCGGTAAAGGTTTGTTGACCCCGTTGTTACTGGTTTTTCTGGCGGTGCCCCTGCTGGTGCCGTGGAATGTCGTGGGCACCATCTGGCAGATGTATGCACGACCGGATATTGGCCTGTTGGGCGTTCTTCTGAATAACTGGGGGCTTGAATATAACTATGCGGCCAATCCGCTGGACGCGTGGCTGACTTTGTTGGCCATGGATGTCTGGCACTGGACCTCGTTGGTGGCGCTGCTCGCCTTTGCCGGTTTAAGCTCAATTCCTCCACAATATTATCAAGCTGCGGAACTGGATGGTGCCAACCGGTGGCAGGTGTTTCGTTATGTGGAACTACCACGTCTGCGTGGGGTGCTGGTCATTGCGGTATTGTTGCGCCTGATGGACAGTTTCATGATCTATACCGAACCCTTTGTTTTAACCGGGGGTGGCCCGGGAAATACAACAACATTTTTAAGTCAATATCTGGCGACCATGGCTGTGGGGCAGTTTGATCTTGGCCCGGCGGCGGCGTTTTCGGTCATCTATTTCCTGTTTATTCTGCTGTTCTGTTGGTTGTTCTATACATCGGTGATGGCAACGGACGGTGAGCGGTGAACAGGGGACATTTCAGTACCTGGGTGCTGGTCGGGTTTTGTCTCTACCTGCTGCTGCCCCTGTATTGGCTTTTCAGCATGGCTATTCGGGACAATGCTGATATTGTTGGGGGTTTTGAGCTGATCCCGGCCCATCCAACCCTGGCCAATTTTGCCGAAATTTTCTCCAATCCGGTCTGGTATCAGGCTTTTGGCAACTCCCTGACCTATGTTGTTATTAACACGTTTGTTTCTTTGTTGGTGGCAATTCCGGCGGCCTATACATTTTCCCGCTTCCGTTTTCTTGGTGACAGACAGTTGTTCTTCTGGCTGCTGACCAATCGCATGGCCCCGCCGGCGGTTTTTCTGTTGCCCTTTTTTCAACTGTATTCTGCCATTGGCTTGTTCGACACCCCCCTGGCGGTGGCCCTGGCCCATTGTCTGTTTACCGTGCCACTGTCGGTCTGGATTCTGGAAGGCTTTTTTTCCGCGGTGCCCCGGGCGCTGGATGAGATGGCGCGGTTGGACGGGCACAGCTTCGGATACTTTTTTCTACGCATCTTTTTGCCCATTAACCGCGGTGCCATTGGTGTCACTCTGTTTTTCTGTTTTATGTTCAGTTGGGTCGAGTTGCTGCTGGCCCGGACTTTGTCCGGCAGTGATGCCAAACCCGTGGTGGTAGTGATGACCCGCACGGTGAGTGCGTCGGGGATTGACTGGGGTGTGCTGGCGGCAGCGGGGGTGCTGACGGTGCTTCCCGGCATTGTGGTGGTCTGGTTTGTGCGCAAGCACCTGGTTAAGGGGTTTGCCCTGGGCAGGGTTACGTGAGCTGGATGGCCTGGACAGTGCCCACCGCAACATTTTTTCTGGCCGTTGCGCTGGGCCTGGTGGTGATGACCCTGTGGGAGGTGATTTCTCCGACAGACCAGCGCCGGGGCTTTTTGCCCATGGCCACCACCCGGGGTGATCGTTTTTTTATCAGCCTGCTCAGTGCTGCCTTCATTCATCTGTTGTGGTTGGGCACGGTGGGAGAGGGTTTGTTTTTTGCCTCTGGCCTTGCCGGGATCTGGGCGGTAATACTTATGCGCTGGGGCTAAGCCCTTTATACTGCCCGCTTGAATTCAACGTAAAGAGAGAACCTGTGAAGATTTGGCACATCACCCTGGCCAGTTTGTTGCTGTTTGCTTGTGGCGCACCCCGGGAAGATCAGGACAAGGCAGGCTCCGCAGCTGAAATCCAAGCCTTGGATTTTGCCGCTAATGCACAGCGCTGGATTAGCGAAGAGTTTCAACCGTCGACTTTGTCGGTGGAGCAACAACAGGCGGAGCTGGCCTGGTTTACCCGGGCGGCGGAACCGTTTCGCGGCATGGCCATTAATGTGGTGTCGGAAACGCTGACCACCCACGAATATGAAAGTGAAACACTGACCCGGGCGTTCTATGACATTACCGGCATTCGTGTTACCCATGATTTGATCCAGGAAGGAGACGTGATCGAGAAGTTGCAGACCCAGATGCAATCCGGCGAAAACGTCTACGATGCCTATGTGAATGACTCGGATTTGATTGGCACCCACGCGCGTTATGGCTACGTGGTGCCATTAAGCGACTTTATGCGCGGAGAAGGGCAGGCGGTGACCTCACCCACGCTGGATCTGGCGGACTTTATTGGCCTGAGCTTCACTACCGGTCCGGACGGCAAAGTTTATCAATTGCCTGACCAGCAATTCGCCAATTTGTATTGGTATCGCCACGACTGGTTTAATCGCCCGGATCTAAAAGCGCGGTTTGAGTCCATTTACGGCTATCCCCTGGGCGTGCCTGTTAATTGGTCCGCTTATGAAGATATTGCTGAGTTTTTTTCCGAGCATGTGCGGGAGATTGACGGCAAAACCGTCTATGGCCACATGGATTACGGTAAAAAAGATCCCTCCCTGGGTTGGCGTTTCACCGATGCCTGGCTGTCCATGGCGGGGGCCGGGGATCAGGGTATCCCCAACGGCCTGCCTGTGGACGAGTGGGGGATCCGGGTGGAAGATTGCCGTCCTGTGGGTTCTTCCGTCAGCAGAGGGGGTGCCGCCAACGGCCCGGCGGCGGTATATGCCCTGCAAAAGTATATTGATTGGTTAAAACGTTTTGCGCCGCCCCAGGCACCGGGCATGACCTTTTCCGAGGCGGGGCCGGTGCCCGCCCAGGGGCAAGTGGCGCAGCAGATTTTCTGGTACACCACGTTTACTGCGGACATGATTCAGGACGGACTGGCGGTGGTCAATGATGACGGTACACCTAAGTGGCGGATGGCACCGTCTCCACACGGCCCGTATTGGGAAGAAGGAATGAAGCTGGGATATCAGGATACGGGTGCGTGGACCCTGTTGAAGAGCACCCCCCTGCCCCGCCGTCAGGCAGCCTGGCTGTATGCGCAATTTGTTACGGCAAAAACGGTTTCGTTAAAAAAGACCCTGGTTGGACTGACCCCCATTCGGGACTCTGATTTGCGTTCAGCGGCAATGACCGAGATGGCACCAAAACTCGGCGGCCTGGTTGAATTCTACCGCAGTCCGGCCCGGGAATTGTGGACACCCACCGGGACCAATGTACCGGATTATCCCAAACTGGCCCAACTGTGGTGGGCCAATGTTGCAGATGCGGTCAGCGGTGAGGTGAGTGCGCAACAAGCCATGGACAGCCTGGCCCGGCAACAGGACAACGTGCTGCAACGGCTGGAGCGCCACGGCATATTGGGTGACTGCGGACCCAAATTGAACGAAGAACAGGACCCCCGGTATTGGCTGGATCAGCCGGGTGCGCCCAAACCCAAACTGGCTGACGAGAAACCTCAGGGTGAAACGGTGGCTTATGAGGAGTTGATTAAGACCTGGGAGTAAGGAGGTGGGAGATGATGTCCCACTGGTACTTCGAAAACGAAGCAACTAAGGCGAAGCAATGGTTAATCTGATTCCCAGGGCGTCGAGGACCCTGAATACGGTTTCGATTCGCGGATTCTTGTCTCCGGATAACGCTTTGTACAGGCTTTGCCGGCCCAAGCCAGTTTCCTCGGCTATATGTGTCATGCCCTTTGCCCGGGCAACGGTGCCTAGGGCTTTTGCAAACAGGCGGGGGTCGTTTTCCTCAAGAACAACAGACAGATATTCAGCGATGTCTGCATCTGTCTGGAGATATTCCGATGCATCAAATTTTGTCGCTTTTAAAGCCATTCATACCTCCTTGGCCATTTGTTGAGCCCTCGCGATGTCTCCATTTTGAGACATCTTGTCTCCGCCTGCAAGGAGGATAACAACCGACTGTTGCCGAATTGTGTAATAAACCCGGTACCCCGGTCCGTGGTTGATACGTATTTCGCTGACACCCTTGCCAACTGTTTTTGTGTCTCCAAATGAGCCCAGTTCTACCAGTTCCAGTCGAGCCAACACCTTTGTTTTCGCTCGGCGGTCCCGAAGATCGGTAAGCCAACACTTAAAAGTTTCGGATTGACGAATTTCGTAGCCCACTGTTTTCGATGTGTCCAAAGGAGACCAGCAGATTGGCTGAATCCAACCGTTATTTTCATCGGAAATGGGATTAGAAGTTTGTAGTCTAACATGCCGGCTATCCCGATATAGCCGGTCGTCGTATCAGGACTGGATTTATGTCGCGCATATTCAGTCGGATTCCGGGTGCGGTCGGGGATGGAGACCGGCCTGCGCTATGCCACGCGGATGGACACACTGTCCAGCCCGCTGAACCGTCCTTCATAATGGCCGGGTTTTGCCGGTTGCATGGCGCCGATGGAACCGGTCATCAGCAGATGCCCGGCTTGTAGCGGGTAACCCACTTCCAGCACCTTGTTGATCAGCCAGGCCAGCGCCTGAGCCTGTCCCTGCATGACATCAGCGCCGTGCCCGCTGAAGCAGGTGTCACCTTCATACAGTAGCGCCACAGCCATCTCGTCAAGCCGGTTGTTCTCATCAGCTAAATTGATGTCTATTTTTGTGCCCATGACATAGCCAAAGGAAGCTGCGTTGGTGGCAATCAGGTCCAGGCCGCTGGGTTTGCCCGCCAGGTTGGGGGAAGCAATCTCGAGCATGGGATGGCAACTGGCCACATTGTGGAAGACGTTTTGCGGGGTTATCGGCGCGGAAACAGACTCTGCCAACACAAATCCAAATTCCGTTTCCAAAAGACAGGGCCGTGGCAGGGAATGGGTATCGCCGGCGGCAAAGGCACCTTGTTGGTGCAGTACACCGATAATGGGTTGATCTGCATTCATCGCCGCTTGAGCGGCGGGTGCGGTCAGCGCTGCCTTGTATCCGGCAACGGTTAAATCCAACTCAGCAACACAGGCCTGTTGCAGGGCATAAGCTTGTTGGGTGCTGAGGTTGGGTTGGTCCTGGCTGGCACTGGCATAAGGGGTGTGCTGACGGTACGCCTGAACAAATTGGGTGGCCCAATCACTCATAAGCCAAATCCGGACAATTGGTTGGCGGAAAACTCCACCTCCCCAACGGGGGTGGTTATGGTGATCCTAAGATGGGGTTCACCTACTTCAAGGGTTACACCCTGGGTTTGTGCCAGCAGGGTGTGTATGGGGCCATTGGGCAGGCTGACCGTAAATGTGGTGACGCTGCCCGCCACGGGGGAGGTGGTTGCCGGGTGTGGACAGGCCTTCCAGTCGATAAAAAAGGGCACCAGGCCACCCAATTTGCGCAACTTAACATCGTGGATGCCCATTAGCTGCCAGCTTAATATTTCCCCGTTGGGTTGCTTGCGCTGGGTATCCAGAATGGGGCCGGTGGCCATGTTGAGCTGCTTGGCTTGTTCGGCAATATCCCCAAGCCCGGTGGTTCGAATGGCCCAGTGAAATGGAGTGGTGCCGGTCAGCGCCCGCAGGTTGTTGGCAAAGGGGGTATCTGCGTTCTGGGCCGGGTCCGGGGCAACAATTTCCAGATAGCTGCCGGCGCCAAAGGAGCACAGTGCATTGTGTGTGCCCAAACCCACATGAGCACCCCCGTCCGCGGGTGTGCATCCGCTGATCTCAGCAAATGCCCTTTTGGCCGCCTCCAGATCCGGGGCGGCCACTACAAAATGATCAAATTGAAGCACCTTGACTCCACATATGCCGGCAAGACGCTTAGTATCAAGTACCCGGTGGCTGACATACAAGTGATTCCATAACTTGGTGCCGGTTGGGGACAGTTTGATTGTTGGGCCAGGAGACGAACGATGAGTGAACAGGCGTTTGCCGGATGGGATAGCGAATACGAAATTCACAGCGAAAGCGCTTTGCGGACGGTGATTGGGGAAGAAATTCCCGGCCTTGCAGAGAAGAATATCGACCACCTGAATGAATTTGCCAAGGACTATGTGGCCAAATCTCCCTTTCTGGTGCTGTGTACCGCGGATGCCCGGGGCAACATGGATGCCTCACCCAAGGGTGATGCACCGGGATTTGTGCAGATTGTGGACAACCGTACCTTGCTTATTCCGGATCGTCCCGGCAACAAACTGGCTTATGGCCACCGCAACATCATTGCCAACTCCAAGGTGGGGCTTATCTTTATGATTCCCGGCACTCCGGAAACCCTGCGGGTGAACGGGGAGGGTGTGCTCACTGCAGATCCTAAAATTCTGGAGCAACTGGGGGCCAGGGGGAAACCGGCCATGCTGGCATTGAAGGTGGACGTCAGAGAAGTATTTTTTCACTGTGCCAAGGCATTTATTCGCTCGAATCTATGGCGGCATGAGCAGTGGCCGGAAAAACACCGGGTCTCGTTTGGTGAAATGTTGGCTGCCCAGCGTGGGGAAAAGCCCGAGGTGGCTCAGGCGATTGATCAGTTTGTGGAAGAGGATTACAAAAACAACCTGTAATGGACGAAGAATTGGACATGATTGCAGGCTCCGCTTCCCAGCATAGCCATCAGCAATTGCTGGCATTGCTGGAGCTGCAGCGCATTGAGGAAAACCTGTACTTGGGTCACCACGGTTTGGGTGAAACAGGGCAGCAGGACACCCAGGTGCAACCCAGGCGTTTATTTGGCGGCCAGGTCCTTGCTCAGGCAGCGATGGCGGCTTATGCCACGGTGGAAGGGGTGCAGCTTCACTCTTTACACGGCTACTTTATGCGGGTGGGTACCACCGCCCGGCCGGTATTGTATGAAATAGAACGTATTCGGGACGGGCGCAGTTTCACCACCCGCCGGGTGGTGGCCATACAAGGAGGCGAGCCGATCT